>JAVVPX010000014.1:0-32780 GCA_036655555.1 Bacteroidaceae bacterium
ACTATCTCCAGAAAAAGAGCAGCTTGCGTGTTGCCTGTGCCCGATATTCCATTGAATGCCACATTTGCCAAAGAGGCTATCAGCATGGCTATGGAAATGATATAAATAGAGTTGGTGGCTTCTTGAAGAAGTGCTGCTTCGTTGGTATATACCGACAAAATAGCTTGCGGAAACAGCACGATGAAAATAGTACATACCAACATGATAATAAACGACATCTTGGCTATCTTCTTAATGATGCCGGGCACCGCTCCCACTCCACCTGCACCAATAGCATTACTGACAAACGTATTGGCGGTGGTAGATAGCGAATTGACCGGAATGAGCATGACGATATATACACTACGTACAATGTTCGCTATCGCTAGTTGTCTTTGTCCCAATCGCTCTACAGCCACAAAGAATACGAACCATGTTGACATGGACAAGAAATATTGCAACATGGTGAAACAAGAAATATTTAGAATGCGCATCAGCAATGCCGGATTGAACGATCGGAAATGATTGAGACCGTATTTCTTAAAGTCCACTGCGCAATAGGTATAGATAACGAAAAACAGAATGGAACTTGCCTCTGCAATCACAGAAGCAATAGCGGCTCCCTTGATACCCATCGCCGGTAAACCACATTTACCAAAGATGAAAATATAGTCTAGCACCACATTGGTAAGTGCCATTACCACTGCATTGATAGTAAGTACTTTGGTACGAGTGATGCCTATATATAATGCCCTAAACATCACGTTGATAAAAGAGAAGAAGAAGCCATAGATACGCCAATCGATAAATTCCATGGTAGCATCCAATATCTTATCGGAAGAGATGAGTACTCGCATAATACTAGGGGCAAAGCTACGCGATAGTCCAAACAGCAAACCTGCCATTACAAACAAGAAAAGTATTCCTTGAATCATCACCGGACCAACATCCGCAAAGCGGCCTTCGCCGTTGCGACGCGCAATCATAATTTGCGAACCGGTGCTAAAGCCAAAAGCAATGGTGAAGATACAGATATAGAAAAGACCGCCCATAGCCGAAGCCCCAAGCTCAACTTCTCCCACACGTCCTAAGAAAGCCGTATCGGTGACATTAATTACGTTTTGAGCTAACAAACTCAAGAAGATTGGATAACTGACGCTCCAAATCTGTTTATTACTATACATTAAAAAGGGATTAGGTTTAGAGAGCGCAAAATTACATAAAAATCCTTTCTCTAAAAAACAACAGAGAGAAAATAAACCTTATGAATAGTTTTTTGTTGTATCTTTGCTGCCAATTATGAGAAGATTCCTACATATATATATACTTTTATTGTTCGCTTTAGCAGGACAGACTTCTTTGTATGCCCAAAGAACCAATCAGCGAGGAACTAGAGACCAATTCGGAAACAGCGGATTCGGAAACGAAATGGGGTATCAAGAGGAAGAGGAGGAACAACAAGACTCTGTTTCGCAGATTGACAGCAAAACCGTCCCTATGGAAGTACGTATGTGGACAGTAGACCGTCGATTAGGAAATATTCGTCCCACAGCAGTCGATACAATACATCATCATTTTCAGAACTCTAACCTCGTGGGAGGATATAATGGAAATTTTAATTATCTCGGAAACTTAGGTTCGCCACGCACTTCACGTATCTTCTTCGACCGTCCCGACCATACTCAGTTTATCTTTACCGAACCCTATTCTTCCTTCCTTTTTCAACCGGACGAGTTTAAGTTCTCTAACACCAAGTCGCCTTATACTAATTTGACGTACTACAAAGCAGGAAGCAAAAGAGACGGAGAAGAACGTTTCAAAGGCATCTTCTCGGTAAATGTGAACAAACGATTTAACTTTGGCTTCAATTTCGATTACCTATACGGACGAGGTCTGTATGCTAGTCAATCAACAGCTTTCCTCAACGGAGGGCTCTTTGGAAGTTATATCGGCGACCGCTACAATGTACATTTGCTGTACAACAGCAGTAGTCTGAAGATGGCAGAAAATGGAGGTATCACCGACGACAAATATATCATAGACCCTTTGGCAATGAGCGAAGGAAAGAAAACATATCAATCGGGAGACATACCCACTGTGCTATCAAATACTTGGAATCGTAACAAAGGATTTTACGTGTTCCTTACTCAACGCTACAACTTGGGATTTAAGCAAGATAAGCCGGACGCTAAAAAGAAAGGAGAAAAGGAGTTTGTGCCCGTCACCAGCTTCATACACACTTTGGAAGTTCAACAATATAAAAGACGATTCATCGCCTATCAAACTCCTAAAAATTATTATCAAAACAATTATTTCAACAAAGATTCTACCGACGACAACACCAAACATCTGTCGGTAAAAAACACCTTTGGAATCTCTTTGCGTGAGGGATTTAGTAAATGGGCAAAAGCAGGATTAACTGCCTTTATCACTCATGAATATCGTACTTTCTCACTAATAGATACAGTTGGCGGTGGTGGCAACTCTTTTTTGAAACCATACAAAGAGAATGTGGTTTCTGTGGGAGGAGAGTTTGCTAAAGTTCAAGGCAAGTTGCTCCATTACAACCTCACGGGAAATATTGCTTTGGTTGGCGAAGATGTGGGACAATTCAATGTCGACGGAAAGATGGATCTTAATTTCCGTCTTTTAAAAGATACCGTTCGTTTCGAAGCTCACGCATACATAAAAAACACCAATCCGGCTTTCTATTTCCGTCACTTTCATTCCAATCATTATTGGTGGAACAACAACAGCTTATCTAAAGAATTTAGAACAAGAATAGAAGGACAGTTATCAGTAGACCGCTGGAGAACAAATTTGAAGGTGGGCGTAGAAAACGTAAAGAACTATACTTACTTCGGCAATACCTCCGTAGCCTTTATTGATGGAGAGAAAACAGCTTATAAAAACAATGTGTCGTCGTTACAATACAGCGACAATATACAAGTATTCTCGGCTACTCTTAAACAAGACTTTAAACTAGGTATTTTACATTTAGACAACGAAATAACTTATCAAAAATCTAGTAACAGCACCCTATTACCTCTGCCTGCTCTATCGCTCTATCATAACCTATACATCAGTGCTAAACTAGCTAAAAAAGTATTGAGTTTAGAGATTGGAGCAGATGTACGTTACTTCACACAATATTATGCACCCGATTATGCACCGGGAATCGGACAGTATTATTTGCAAAATCCGAATCAGCTTGTAGAGATAGGCAACTATCCCATCATTAACGTCTACGCAAATATTCACTTGAAACATACAAGAATCTTCGTAATGATGGACCATATAAACGAAGGTATGGGCAATTCACGTTCTTTTCTTGCGCCACACTATCCGGTCAATCCCCGAATGTTTAAATTGGGAATATCATGGAGCTTCTTTAATTAAAGCAAGCAATGAAAGCAAAGACCAAACACTACCTCTCCTATCTTGCAATAGCCATGATTATCGCAACAATCATCATTCTGCTTATACGTAAGGATATTATCAAAGGGCATCCAAGAGATTATGCCGAAATAGAAGCTTCGGGAACGATAAGGGTAGTAACTGAGTACAATTCGCTAAGTTATTTTGCGGATGGGGACAGCATCTTGGGCTTTCACTACGAACTGATACAAGCTTTTGCCAAAGCAAAAGGACTAAAGGTGGATATTATACCCGAGATGAGTTTCGAAAAACGAATGAAAGGATTAAACAACGGCACGTTCGACTTAATTGGTTACAACCTGCCGGTAACTACGGAATTGAAAGATGATATTTTGCTCACTACACCCATCGTACTCAACAAACAAATACTTGTTCAACGTAAGTCGTCGGACAAAGATTCACTTTTTATCAGTACACAATTGAACTTGGCTCGCCGCACTCTTCATGTGATTAAAGGTTCACCCTCTATCCTTCGCATACACAACTTAGCTAATGAGATTGGTGATACCATCTATATTAAAGAGGTGGAGAAATACGCAGCCGAACAACTTATGGCCATGGTAGCACACGCCGACATAGACTATGCTGTTTGCGACGAAAGCCTAGCCAAGGCTTGCATTCGTTCTTTTCCAAACTTAGATATTAGCACCGATATTAGCTTTACCCAATTCTATTCGTGGGGAGTAAGCAAACAATCACCCGTTTTGTTAGATAGTCTCAATAGTTGGCTGAACGCTTTTAAGCAAACTAAAGACTATCAACGCATCTACCAACGTTACTACAAAGACTGAGTTTCTTCTTGTTCGCGTTCTCTGCGAGAAGCTTCTACACTCGCATATTGAAAAGCCATTGGTATTGTCACAATGATGCTTGACAACGAAGATAGTAGCACGGAAATAAAAGATAAAAAGAAGACCAATACGCCAAAATAGCCGGGTAGAGAAACAACGTCGCCTTGAAGCATCGACACGTTAGCAAAACTAGCCGCCATCATCAAACTCATCCACGGCAAAGAAACTATCAACTGAAACAACGCTGCCAAACAGCCCATCAGCAATACAATAACAAAGATAGAGCCCCATGAAGGAAGTCCTAGTTTAAAAGACTTTTTGAAACTTGCCACTATTGATGTACCTTCGTAGAGATAAATAAAATTAGTATAGCTCAAAGGCATAATCAAAAAGAAAAAGAGCGGAATGGTAAGTATTAATGTGTACAAAGAAAAGTATGCCAAACCGCAGACAAGTGCACCATAAAGAATAAAAAGGGCAGCAAATACCAACCAAATTAGCAACAATTTCTTTGCATTAGTTATCAACAACGACTTCATGTTCTTCAATGTCAAATTGGGAACAACCCCCAACTCCTCGTACTTCTGAATAACAGAATAAAGAAATGAGTTGAACAAAAAGAAACTAACAAAGCATACTACTCCTACTAAAGCGAAAGCTATTGTTTGCACAACAGACACTCCAACAAATGTTGAATTAGACGGATATACAGCCATATACAAAGCCGAGAGCACAGCCATTGGCAAAAGAATGAATGAGCTAAGTTTGAGCAAAAGACTAAAGTTTTTGTTCATAAACTGAAAAGAAGCGGACAACCTACCCGCCAAGCTACGAGATTTAAAGAAAGCTGTTTGCAATATTTGAGTATCCATATCTATTTTGTTTTACTTATAAATAACATTCAGATTGATGGCAAAAGTAATTAAAAAGGATATATTTGCAACTTAATAGTTGGTTATTTTATCATAAGAAGAATAAAGAGTTTTAAGAAATGGACGACAAGAAGGTTATTAAATGGGGATTTATAGGTTGTGGCAATGTAACAGAACGCAAAAGTGGACCGGCTTTTAGTAAAATAGAAGGTTCTATGGTGGAAGCCGTGATGAGCCGCGATGCTAATAAAGTAAAAGATTATGCACAACGTCATGCTATCAAGAAATGGTATGTGGATGCACAAGAACTCATTAACGACCCGGAAGTCAACGCAGTCTATATCGCTACTCCCCCTTCGTCGCACGCTACCTTTGCCATTATGGCAATGAAGGCGGGGAAACCTGTATACATAGAAAAGCCGATGGCTAGCAGTTATGAAGATTGCACACGCATCAACCGCATATCCGAAGAGACGGGAGTACCTTGCTTTGTCGCTTATTACCGACGTTATCTCCCCTATTTCAAAAAGGTGAAAGAACTTATCGAAGACGGCAAAATAGGCAACGTGATTAATGTGCAAATTCGCTTTGCGCAACCTCCTTATGATTTAGACTATCGCAAAGACAACCTACCTTGGCGAGTACTCCCCGATATTGCCGGAGGAGGATATTTCTACGACTTAGCTTCGCATCAGTTAGATATGTTGCAAGATATGTTTGGCTGCATCTTAGAAGCCGAAGGATTTAAAAGCAATCGAGGTAAGCTCTATGAAGCGGAAGATACCGTGAGCGCATCGTTCAAATTCGATTCAGGATTGGTAGGCTCGGGTTCGTGGTGCTTTGTGGCGCATTCTTCTGCCAAAGAAGACCGCATCGAAATAATTGGCGATAAAGGAATGATTTGTTTCTCTACTTTTACCTTTGAACCTATCGCTTTGCATACAGAGGACGGAAGAGAAGAGTTTCTGCCTACCAACCCCGAACATATACAACAAAACCTTATTCGCTCGGTTGTGGAACATTTGCAAGGACTCAACATCTGCACTTGCGACGGAATGAGCGCAACACCCACCAATTGGGTAATGGATAAAATATTAGGCAAACTATAGCAAGCATGAAGTATAAACTTATAGGAATAGTTCTTCTGTTGACTTTGTTTTCGCTCCAAGCACAAAGTCAACAAGAGGACACTATTCCCAAAAGTTTCATTAGCAAGTTAGGCCATCTAATAAATGATTTGGATACAATGTACGTCTCGCCCAACAAATACAAGTTTGCTTTTATGCTTGAGAATAGCAGTTGGTACGAGCACTATCGCATCAAAAGTTATGGCGAGAGAACTCAAAGTTTGAGCATTGCGCCCCAAATAAGTTATAAGTTGGGAGCATATATTGGTTGGAAATGGATATTCTTAGGTTGGTCTATTGACCTCAGAAACTTATTTTCCAAAGAAAAAGTCTCTAATAAAAAAACAGAATTTGAGCTCAGTTTATATAGTTCTATTGTGAGTGGCGACGTTTACTATCGCAAGAGTGGTAGTAACTTCAAGATACGCAGCACTTCTGGCATCTTTTCCAAAGATAACAGCCCCGATTACAATAGAAAATTCGATGGCTTTTCGGTAGAAATAAAAGGATTGAATGCCTATTGGGTGCTCAATCACAAAAAGTTTTCATACCCCGCTGCTTATAGCCAATCGACCAATCAACGCAAAAGTGCAGGTTCAATGATTGCCGGCTTCTCTTTTTCGCAACACGACATACATTTTGAGCCCGAGAAGCTCCCTGCTCCTATCTTAGATAATTTAGATACCTCGTTGATATTTCGCAGAATTAAGTACACCGACTATAGTCTCAGCTTTGGATATGCCTACAATTGGGTATTTGCTCGCAACTGTTTATTTTCTGTTTCCATGACCCCGGCTATTGCCTACAAACGTTCAACTATAGATGATCAGAGGCACAATCCCGCACTAAAGAATATCAATTTCGACCTTGTCAGCCGTGCCGGTCTTGTGTACAACAACACTAAATACTTTATCGGGACTTCGGTAGTAATACATACCTACGACTATCATTCAAGCCGATTTAACCTTAACAACAGTTTCGGTACTATCCGTTTCTATGCAGGTTTCAATTTTCTCAAAAAAAAGAAAGTTAAGCAAGAAGAATAATTTATACACAAATAATATGTACCTTTGATTTTATAAACAGAAGAGAAGAATGGAAAAGAAAGATTTTATGCGGAAAGCGATAGAGCTTTCATTAGAAAATATACAAAACGGAGGCGGTCCATTTGGAGCCGTTATTGTAAAAGACGGCAAAATAGTAGCAACAGGAGTGAACAGAGTAACATCTTCGTGCGACCCTACCGCCCATGCAGAAGTAAATGCTATCCGTAACGCAGCTGCCCAATTGGGAACTTTTGATTTAAGCGGATGTCAAATATATACCTCATGCGAACCCTGTCCGATGTGTTTAGGCGCTATTTATTGGGCACGCTTAGACAAAATATATTATGCCAATACTAAAGCCGACGCCAAAGCTATCAATTTCGACGATTCTTTTATCTATGACGAATTGGAACTAAAACCTTCCGACCGTCAATTACCTTCAGAAACCCTATTACACGATGAAGCTATCAAAGCATTCGAACAATGGGCTAAAATGGATAACAAAATAGAATACTAAAAAGCAATTTTATTACCAATAAGATACATTTATATAAAAAAATACATATATTTGCAAACAATAAACGTTATTAATCTTAAAAAACATTGTATGAAAAGAAGTAAAATGGGTTTTGTTGTTGCTATAGCATTAAGTGGCAGCATCATGTTTAGTTCATGTGTAGGTTCTTTCGGTTTGTTTAATCATCTATCTACTTGGAATCAAGGTGTTGGCAACAAGTTTGTTAACGAATTAGTATTTCTTGCTTTGACCATCATTCCGGTATATGAGATTAGCTACGTAGTGGATGCATTAGTAATCAACTCTATTGAATTTTGGACAGGTTCCAATCCTATGGCAAGCATTGGAGATGTAAAGAAAGTAAAAGGTGAGAATGGAAACTACTTAGTAAAAACAACTGAGAATGGTTATTCTATCACTAAAGAAGGTGAATCGGTAGCTACCAACTTGATTTACAACAAAGAAAATCAAACATGGAGCGCAGAAGCAGCAGGTGTTAGCTCTCCACTATTGAAGATGAACGGTAACGGAACAGCTCAATTGTTCTTACCTGATGGCACAACTATGAACGTTACTTTAGACGCTCAAGGAAAGATGGCAGCTTCGCAAGCTACAATGACAGCTCTTGCAGCAAGATAATAAAAGGACATAACCTTAATAACCTAAAAGAGGACGGATATATATCCGTCCTCTTTTAGGTTATTATAAATAAAGTAGCGGTGTGTACGAGATTCGAACTCGTGACCTCCTGCGTGACAGGCAGGCATTCTAACCAGCTGAACTAACACACCTTGGTTGCATTCTATTGATTGCGAGTGCAAAGATACATCTATTTTTTTTAATCTGCAAGAGTATCGGAAAAGAAAACTAAAGGAATAGCTTTTTTTTGCTTACAAAACCTATCTTTATGCTATTCGTTTTATTCCTTGTTCAAACTTGTTGCTATAAAATGTAGGGATTTAGCTATATTTAGTTATCTTTGCAAGCTCTAAGCTATAACAAATGACAAACGTAGAACTAAAGAAGAAAACAACAGCTAAATTGCTACTTCACTGTCCCGACAAACCGGGCATACTTGCCGAAGTAACAGACTTTATTACTGTGAACAAAGGAAATATTGTCTACCTAGACCAATATGTAGACCATGTGGAAAATATCTTTTTCATGAGAATAGAATGGGAATTGCACGATTTCCTTATTCCTAAAGAAAAGATAGAAGACTACTTTGAGACTCTTTACGCACAGAAATACGATATGAGCTTTCGACTTTACTTTTCGGACACAAAACCGCGTATGGCTATTTTTGTTTCCAAAATGTCGCATTGTTTATTCGATATGCTAGCTCGCTATACCGCAGGAGAATGGAATGTAGAAATACCTTTGATTATAAGCAATCATCCAGACTTGCAACACGTTGCCGAGAGATTTGGCATCCCTTTCTATCTCTTTTCTGTCACAAAAGAAAATAAGTTGGAACAGGAACAAAAAGAAATGGAACTCTTATCAAAGCATCGAGTAAACTTCATTGTACTTGCTCGCTATATGCAAGTGATTTCCGAAAATATGATTGAAGCTTATCCCAATCGTATTATCAATATTCATCACTCTTTCCTACCCGCTTTTGTGGGAGCAAAGCCTTATCATGCGGCTTTTGAGCGAGGAGTGAAAATTATAGGAGCCACAAGTCATTACGTGACCACGGAATTGGACGCCGGTCCTATCATAGAGCAAGATGTGGTGCGCATCACTCACAAAGATTCTATCGAAGATTTAGTAAATAAAGGTAAGGACTTGGAAAAGATTGTACTCTCTCGTGCCGTACAAAAACATATAGAACGCAAAGTGCTTGCTTACAAGAATAAGACAGTAATATTCAGTTAAGATGAAAGTTGCAATCATCAAATATAATGCAGGAAACATCTACTCCGTAGACTATGCGTTGAGACGATTGGGAGTGGAAGCAATAGTTACGTCCAACAAAGAAGAGCTATTGAGTGCCGACCGTATTATTTTCCCCGGCGTAGGCGAAGCAGCTACTACCATGCAGCATTTGCAAGCCAACGGATTAGATTCGTTTATTAAGGAATTAAGACAACCGGTACTCGGCATCTGTTTAGGTATGCAATTGATGTGCCGACATTCCGAAGAAGGAGAAGTTGATTGCCTAGACATATTCCACACAGACGTAAAGAGATTCATACCTTTACGGCACGAAGAAAAAGTGCCGCACATGGGATGGAATACGATATATAACGTAAAGAGCAAACTATTTGAAGGGCTAACGAAAGAAGAATTTGTGTACTTCGTGCATAGCTTCTACGTTCCGCTAAACGAATATACCGCAGCAGAAACTAATTATATTCAGCCGTTCAGTGCCGCATTGCATAAAGATAACTTTTATGCCACACAGTTCCATCCCGAAAAGAGTGGTTCGATAGGCGAAACAATATTAAAGAACTTTTTAGAAGGAGACTTATCATGATTGAATTGATTCCTGCTATTGACATTATTGACGGAAAATGCGTACGACTTTCGCAAGGAGATTACGATAGTAAGAAAGTATACAATGAACATCCTTTGGAAGTAGCTAAAGAGTTTGAAGCTAATGGCATTAATCGGTTACACGTGGTAGACCTCGATGGTGCTGCTTCTCACCATATTGTCAACCATCGTACACTAGAACAAATAGCTAATCATACCTCTCTGATTATAGATTTTGGAGGAGGCATCAAAAGCGACGCAGACGTAATAACAGCCTTTGAATATGGTGCGCAAATGATTACCGTAGGTAGCATAGCCGTCAGTAACCCGGAACTATTCATGAAATGGCTCAAAGAATATGGCAACGAGAAACTTATTCTCGGTGCAGATGCAAAAGATAGAAAAGTGGCCGTGAACGGTTGGAAAGAAGATAGTGCACAAGAATTAATTCCTTTCCTCGACCATTATCTTAGCCAAGGTGTGTGCAAAGTTATCTGTACCGACATCAGCAAAGATGGGATGTTACAAGGTCCTTCTATTGTACTATACAAAGAAATTATGGAATCGTTCTCCGAAATACATCTGATAGCGAGCGGAGGTGTAAGTTCCATTGCCGATATTATTGCGTTGAGCGAAGCAAATGTTCCCGCCGTCATCTTTGGCAAAGCACTCTATGAAGGAAAGATAACGTTGAAAGAGCTTAATCAATTCATGTAAACAAGTACTTATGTTAGCAAAAAGAATCATACCTTGTTTAGATATTAAAGATGGACAGACCGTAAAAGGTACAAACTTTGTCAATCTTCGACAAGCGGGCGACCCCGTAGAACTAGGACGTGCTTACAGCGAGCAAGGAGCCGATGAATTAGTATTTTTAGACATCACCGCTAGTTACGAAGAACGAAAGACATTTACTAACTTAGTGAAGCGAGTAGCTTCGCAGCTTAGCATTCCTTTCACTGTTGGTGGCGGCATAAACGAACTGCAAGATGTGGAAAGATTGCTCAATGCAGGAGCCGACAAAGTATCTATTAACTCTTCGGCCATCCGTAACCCACAACTTATCACCGACATTGCCCGCAACTTTGGTTCGCAGGTATGCGTAGTGGCTATTGATGCCAAGGAAACAAAAGGCAATTGGAAGTGTTTCTTAAACGGAGGACGAGTAGAAACAGACAAGACATTAGTTGAATGGGCAAAAGAAGCTGCCGACAGAGGAGCGGGAGAAATACTATTCACTAGCATGAATCACGACGGAGTGAAGACCGGATATGCCAACGAAGCTTTAGCTGTTTTATCCCAAAGTCTTTCTATCCCCATCATTGCGTCGGGTGGAGCAGGCACTATGGAGCATTTTAGAGATGCTTTTAGTATAGGTAAAGCAGATGCCGCATTAGCTGCCAGCGTTTTTCATTTCGGAGAGATAAAGATTCCGGAATTAAAATCGTATCTTTGTGAGCAAAAAATAACGATTAGACAATAAGAATATAACTATTTATAATATAAGACCATGGATTTAGATTTCGACAAAATGGACGGACTGCTTCCCGCAATCATACAAGACAACAATACGTCTAAAGTATTGATGCTTGGATTTATGAATAAAGAAGCTTATGAAAAGACAATAGCTACTAACAAAGTAACTTTTTTTAGCCGCACCAAAAATAGACTTTGGACAAAAGGCGAAGAGAGTGGTAACTTTTTAAACGTGGTTTCCATAAAAGAAGATTGCGACAAAGATACTTTGTTGATAAAGGTAAATCCCGTTGGTCCCGTATGTCATACCGGAACAGATACTTGTTGGGGAGAGACTAATGAAGAAGATATTATGTTCTTAAAGTATCTACAAGACTTCATTTGCAAACGTCACGAAGAAATGCCCGAAAAATCGTACACCACTTCTCTATTTCAATCGGGAGTAAACCGTATGGCACAAAAAGTGGGTGAAGAAGCTGTTGAAACCGTGATTGAAGCAACCAACGGTACCGACGACAGACTTATTTACGAAGCTTCCGACCTCATCTATCACTTAATTGTGTTGCTAACCTCCAAAGGTTATCGTATGGAAGACCTCGCTCGCGAACTAAAGAAAAGACATAAAGTAGACTAATCTATGCTCATCAATTACCAAAACGTAATAGTCAATCAGCAAGAACTTTGCGTACTCAATGACGTGAACTTCCAACTCAAAGAAGGAGAGTTTGTTTACTTCATAGGCAAAGTAGGCTCAGGAAAGACAAGTTTACTTAAAACTTTCTACGGCGAACTCAACATTGCTGATGGTAAAGCCGAAGTGTTGGACTACGATATGCGCACTATCAAACGAAAACATATCCCTGAACTTAGACGCAAGGTAGGAATCGTTTTCCAAGATTTCCAATTACTTACCGACCGCACTGTTTACGACAACTTATACTTTGTACTCCGTGCTACAGGATGGAAAAACAAGAATGAAATAAAAGACCGCATCGAAGAAGTATTGACGTTGGTAGGAATGTCGAACAAGGGATATAAAATTCCCAATGAGCTTTCGGGAGGAGAACAACAACGTATCGTTATTGCCCGTGCCATCTTAAATTCGCCTGCCATCATATTAGCCGATGAGCCCACCGGAAATTTAGATGTGGAGACAGGGCGACAAATTGTTGAGCTGCTTCAACACATCAGCCATTCGGGTTCTGCTGTTATCATGACTACCCACAATCTTAATCTTCTCAAAGAATTTCCGGGAAAGGTTTATCAATTTGAGAATCACGAGATGACCGAAGTTACTGATACTCATTTACAATCTACAATTGATAAGCAAGATAAGGATCAAATAGAACGAGAATCACAAGAGATGACTACAGAACAAGCAGAGTACGTAGATGAAGAGCAATAAAATAGCAAGATAATAAAACAATTAAATACCGTAAATCAAAATGAAAGTTTTAAAGTTTGGAGGTACTTCCGTTGGCTCACCAACAAGAATGAAAGAAGTGACCAAATTAATCGCCGATGGTGAAAAGAAAATTGTAGTTCTTTCGGCTATGTCCGGAACAACCAATTCTTTGGTGGAAATTTCAGATTATCTGTATAAGAAAAATCCTGAAGGTGCCAATGACATTATCAATAAGCTGGAGAATAAGTACAAACAGCACGTTGATGAGTTATATACTACTAAAGAATATAAACAAAAGGGACTTGAAATTATTAAATCACATTTTGATTATATCCGTTCCTACACAAAAGACTTGTTCACACTCTTTGAAGAGAAAGTGGTATTGGCACAAGGAGAATTAATTTCTACCGCTATGGTCAACAATTACTTGCTCGAATGTGGCATCAACTCGGTGTTGCTTCCTGCGCTCGATTATATGCGCACGGACAAAAATGCGGAGCCAGACCCTATCTATATAAAAGAGAAATTGCAACATCAATTGGATTTGCATCCTGATGCTGAAATTTATATCACACAAGGTTTTATCTGTCGAAATGCTTACGGAGAGATTGATAACCTACAACGAGGAGGAAGCGATTACACTGCGTCGTTGATTGGTGCAGCCACCAATGCTAATGAGATTCAGATATGGACGGATATAGACGGATTGCACAACAACGACCCACGCATCGTTGATAAAACAGACCCTGTACGCCAACTTCATTTTGAAGAAGCTGCTGAGTTGGCTTACTTTGGTGCAAAGATTCTGCATCCTACCTGCATTCAACCGGCTAAGTACGCAAACATTCCTGTTCGCTTGCTCAATACTTTAGATCCTTCCGCACCGGGAACTCTTGTCTCCAACGAAACAGAGAAGGGAAAAATAAAAGCGGTGGCTGCTAAAGAAAACATTACGGCTATTAAGATTAAGTCGAGCCGAATGTTACTGGCACACGGTTTCTTGCGCAAGGTATTCGAAATATTCGAAAGTTACCAAACGTCTATCGACATGGTTTGCACCTCGGAAGTTGGCGTATCTATGTCAATAGATAACACCAAGCATCTGCCCGAGATTATGGACGATTTAAAGAAATACGGAACAGTCACCGTAGACCACGATATGTGTATCATTTGTGTAGTAGGCGACCTCGAATGGGAAAACGTTGGGTTCGAAGCTAAAGCATTGGATGCTATGCGCGACATCCCCGTACGTATGATTTCGTTTGGAGGAAGCAACTACAACATCTCATTCTTGATTCGAGAATCCGACAAAAAGAAGGCCTTGCAATCATTAAGCACTACCCTATTTAATCATTAACAAGAAACTAACAGAACCGACACCGTATGAAAGGTATATTTCCCATCTCAAAGTTTAGAGAAATTGAAACACCATTCTATTATTACGATACAAACGTATTGAGAGATACTTTGGCTAAAGTAAATGCCGAGGCTAAGAAATATGGGAATTATATCGTTCATTATGCCGTGAAAGCAAATGCCAACCCCAAGCTGCTTTCTATCATTCGTGAGAGCAAATTGGGAGCGGATTGTGTGAGTGGAGGAGAGATACAAGCTGCCGTTCAAGCTGGTTTCCCTAGTTCTGAAATTGTTTTTGCAGGCGTAGGAAAAGCCGATTGGGAAATAAATTTAGGACTAGATCGTTCTATATTCTGCTTTAATGTGGAATCTATTCCTGAGCTGGAAGTAATTAACGAACTTGCAGGAGCTAAAAATAAAACAGCTTCCGTTGCGCTTCGTATCAATCCAAATGTGGGAGCACACACACACGCCAATATTACTACCGGACTTAAAGAAAACAAGTTCGGCATTAATCTCGAAGATTTAGATAGCGTGCTAGATACGGTAGAGACATTGCCCAACATTAAACTGATAGGACTTCATTTTCATATTGGCTCACAGATATTGGACATGAGCGATTTTGTCGGATTATGTAATCGTATCAACGAAATACAGGAACATATGTACAGCCGACGAATCATTGTGGAACATATTAACGTAGGCGGTGGATTGGGCATAGATTATCAGCATCCTAATCGACAATCTATTCCACAATTCGACGAGTACTTTCTCACCTTTCATAAGCATTTGAGACTTCGTCCTTCGCAAACTGTACATTTTGAATTGGGACGTTCGGTAGTTGCCCAGTGTGGAAGTCTTATTAGTAAAGTACTTTATATCAAACAAGGAGCAAACAAGCAATTTGCTATTCTCGATGCAGGGATGACGGACTTGATTCGTCCTGCACTCTATCAAGCTTACCACAAGATGGAGAACATAACTTCGGAAGAAGAAAAGGACAAGTACGATGTGGTAGGTCCTATCTGCGAATCGTCCGACGTGTTTGGTAAAGCCGTTGACCTTCACAAAACAAAAAGAGGAGACCTTATTGCATTGCGTTCCGCAGGTGCTTACGGCGAAATTATGGCTTCGGGCTACAATTGCCGTCCATTACCTAAAGGATATACGTCCGACGAATTAGCGTAAAGCAATTGCATACACACATTAAAATAGATAAATAGAATGAATTTATTGACATTAAATACGTTGGAACTAATCTTATTAGTCACATTTGTCGCTCTTTTTATTGTACAAATAGGCTATCATTGGGGGCTTTATAGTCGAATTTATTTCCGTTATCGGGCAGTTAATAATAATAAGTTGAAGTTTGAAACAGACTTTCCTCCTCTTTCGGTTGTTATTTGTGCTAAAAACGAATCGGAAAATTTAAAGAGATATTTACCAAGCATTTTAGAACAAGATTATCCGCAATTTGAAGTTATTGTAGTTAACGATGGTTCTACCGACGAAAGCGACGATATACTAACCCGTATGGAAGAAGAATATCCTCATCTTTATCACACTTTCACTCCCGAAACAGCTCGCTATATAAGTCGCAAAAAATTATCGTTGACTATTGGCATCAAGGCTAGCAAGTACGATTGGCTAGTGTTTACCGAAGCAAATTGTCGCCCTTCAAGTCCTGATTGGTTGAAATTGATGGCACGAAATTTCACTTCCTCTACCGATGTGGTACTAGGATATAGTGGCTACGAATCGGCGAAAGGATGGCTTCAACAAGAGACTACTTTCGATAGTTTCTTTAATGCAATGCGATATCTCTCGTTTGCTTTGCTCAACAAACCTTTCATGGGAATAGGCAGAAATATGGCCTATCGCAAAGAACTATTCTTTAAGAATAAAGGTTTCTCCGCGCATCTAAACCTACAAAAAGGAGATGATGATTTATTCATCAACAAAATAGCCACTCGCAGCAATACCCGAGTAGAAACAGATGAGAAAGCAAGTATTCTCATTCGCTCAATGGAATACACCAAAGATTGGACAGAAGAAAAGATAAGTTATGTGGTTACTTCTCACTATTTCAAAGGGACACAAAAGTATCTTTTAGGATTTGAGACGCTCACTCGCCTTGCCTTTTACGGATTGTTCATCGCTTTATTAATTCTTTCGATAATCGGCAATGAATGGATATTACTCTCCATCGTATCGCTGCTATTTATTTTAAGATACGTATCGCAGACTCTCTTATTCAACAAAACAGCTACCACACTCCACGAGAAGCACTATTATCTGATGCTTCCTGTCTTTGACATTGTGCAACCACTATATAACTTTAAGTTTAAACTATATCAACTGCTACGCCGCAAAGAGGACTTCATGAGAAGATAATCGCAATGTATAAATATACAGAGAGTTAATAAACAAACATAAAGGAGAAGAATATAAAAATCTAGGGAAACCTTGAAAAAGTCTTCCTTATTATTTATTTAATCATCAGTATTATTTTGAAAGTCTTCAGTATTATTTTTTAGAATCATCATTTGAACTATTTTTAGACAAAGTAGAGGGCAGGAAATTTCTGCCCGACATCGTTTGAATGCATCTACTAAATAAACAAAGGTGCTAATTAAAAACGTCCGGGAAAGAAAGTCTGAGAGTTATTCGAACCGAATAGATTTGGATGGATTGATATGAGTGATAAGATAAGAAGGTCCTAACAACATTAAAATAGAGACCAATAAAGTGCAAACATTGAGCAACAGAAAGAGCCAAAGGTTCAATTCTATTGGTACAGTGTCGACATAGTAAGTTTCGGGGTTGAGCTTAAATACTCCAAATTGCTTTTGTACAAAACACAATGTCAGTCCAATCGCATTGCCCCACAGCATTCCTTTACCTATTAAAAAGACCGAGAAGTAAAGAAACACCTTGCGGATAGAATAATTATTCGCGCCAAGAGCTTTAAGAACACCTATCATATTTGTACGTTCCAAAATTATAATTAAGAGTCCGGATATAACAGTGAAACCGGCTACACCCGTCATTAAAGCCAATATAACCCACACGTTTAAGTCTAATAAATCGAGCCAAGCAAATATTTGAGGACTGAGTTCTTTGATAGTTTGCGTATAGTACGTGCCATTATATTTGTCGAACCGATTGTCCACTTTAGCAGCTATTCGTTCGGCAACCTCTTCTAGTTCATCATAATTGTCAACCTGCAATTCTATTCCGCTCACCTGCTGTTCTTCCCAACGATTGAGCTTATTGACGGTGTAGATGTCCGTCAGCAGAAAGAGATTATCATATTCCGAAAAATTAGTTTGGTAAATGCCTTTAATAGTTAGCCGACGAGCTCGAATATCGTCTTGTAGATAGTAAGTATAGAGTTTATCTCCTAATTTAAGTCTTAGCTTATTGGCCAAAGAACGAGAGATTATTACTTGATTAGTAGCAGCGGAGTCGGTAAACAAAGGCATCTCACCCTCTACCAAAGAGCGACGAAAGAAATCTAAATCGTACTCCTGCCCTACTCCTTTAAGCACCATTCCCTGAAAGTCTTCATCCGTCTTTATCATTCCGGGTTTGGTAGAGAATCGTTGCACGTGTTTCACGCCTTTGTTCTTTGCCAATGCGGAAAGCAAGCTATCACCCGCAATTACCGGACGAGTTTCGTAAGATTTAGTAGCGTCGAAGTTACTTATTTGAATATGAGAACCAAATCCAATAACCTTTTCGCGCACTTCATGCTTGAAGCCAACTACTACGGCAACAGATACTATCATCACAGCTAAACCGACTGCAATTCCTATCATGGCAATGCGAACTGCAGGTTTAGATACCTGTTTGCGTCCTTCGTTGCTCCGATAAATACGTTTAGCGATAAATAGTTCGAACATATTCTTTTATTTTCCTCCCATTAATAACATCAAATATTTATTCCGATAAATTAGTTGTTTTGTCAATCCCATAGGAATTAAAACGCCCAAAACAACAGCCAAGCACAAAGCTAAAAAATAAGCTGCCGGAGTAAAAATTGCTATCCTCTCAAATAAGATTCGCGACAAATATACTCCTATCATGTGAAGCAAATAAATATAAGCACTATATTCTCCTATGATTGTTATCCATCGAGTAAATCTGTTTTCGGAATCAAGCATCTTCCTTGATAAACAAATAATCAGAAAACTTCCGGCAACTCCACAAATCAATTTTTCTACTGTAAGTAATGTTCCAACATGCCCCATCGTATGATAAGTGCCATAAAATAAGGCAAAAACGACTGCCGAACAAAGTAATTCTTTTAGAGATAAGCGAAGAAGTTGTTTCTTTTGCAGTACAAACAAACAACATCCACACCAAAAATAGAACAAATAAGAATGCACTGCGGATAAGTAAAAGACATTGGGTAAGGGTATAAAAAAAAGGAAAAGAGAGCAAAGTCCCATCCATATAAATCCATGTTTCAACTGAGAAAACAGCACTGCAATAATAAAGATTACAAAAAGCGAATACATAAACCATAAGAACACTGCCGAGCCACCTACGTTCGTGTAGAATATTTCCGTCAAATAGTGCCAGTCAACCGTTCTCTTTACGGTAACAAACTGCCCCAACACTAAATTTAAGCCGGCGATAGCAAAAGAAATAAAGAAATAAGGTATCATCAATCGTCTAAACTTTTTATAGACAAAAGATTTTATAGAGTAATTTTCCTCTTTCTTACTTATTGAAAGTTGAAACAAGAAACCTGCCAATAGCATAAAAAGCGGCATGTGGAACGAAAATATCCACGTTTTCATCTCTGTATAATAAGTGGGCATATAGAGAGAAGAAGTAAAATGCCCCATTATTACCAAAATAATGCCAATACCTTTTGCTACTGTGATATATTTATACATCAGGCTCTCTTATTCTACCCTTCCCGGATAAGCTTCTAAAGCTTTACCAAGCACTACTAGCGCACGAATTAAATCTTCTTTTTTAAGAACGTAAGCTATACGAACCTCGTTCTTCCCCGCGCCGGGAGTAGTATAAAAGCCGGAAGCAGGAGCCATCATCACAGTCTGTCCTTCGTATTCAAATTCTGACAAACACCATGCGCAAAACTTATCAGAATCATCGACCGGAAGTTTAGCTACAGTATAGAACGCTCCCATTGGTATAGGCGAATAAACACCGGGAATGCGGTTAAGTCCATCGATTAAGCATTTCCTACGTTCCACATATTCGTCATACATTTCGCGCGAATATTCTTCGGGTTCATCCAACGAAGCTTCTGCGGCTATCTGACCTATCAAAGGAGGACTCAAGCGAGCTTGACAAAACTTCATCACTGCTTTACGTACTTCTTCGTTCTTAGTTATCAGTGCTCCAATTCGAATACCACACTCCGAGTAACGTTTGGAAACAGAATCAATCAATACTACATTGTTTTCTATCCCCTCCAAATGGCAAGCAGATATATAGGGTGAGCCGGTATAAATAAACTCTCGATAGACTTCATCGGAAAAGAGAAACAAATCATACTTTTTAACGATGTCTCTAATCTGATTCATTTCTTTGCGACTATACAGATATCCGGTCGGATTATTAGGGTTGCAAATTAGAATGCCCTTTGTTCGTTCGTTAATAAGCTCTTCAAACTTCTCTACCTTAGGAAGTGAGAATCCTTCTTCAATGGTAGTGGAAACCGTGCGAATAACTGCTCCGGCAGAGATAGCGAACGCCATGTAGTTAGCATAAGCAGGTTCGGGAACAATAATTTCATCTCCGGGATTCAAGCACGACATAAAAGCGAACAATACAGCTTCCGAGCCTCCGGTAGTGACAATAATATCGTCTGCCGTAAGGTTGATATTAAACTTTTTATAATATCCCGTAAGCTTTTCGCGATAACTTCTATATCCTGCACTCGGACTATATTCCAATACTGTGCGGTCTATGTTGCGTATAGCATCCAATGCTGCTTTTGGAGTAGGAAGATCAGGTTGACCAATATTTAAATGAAACACATGAACTCCTCTTTGTTTAGCTGCGTCTGCCAAAGGAGCAAGCTTCCTAATTGGCGAAGCGGGCATTTCATTACCCCGAATGGATATTACTGGCATATTGTTTATGTTAAATGTTACTTATTCGAACTGCAAAGATAGGACTTCGCAAGTAACCACGCAAACAATTACTTAACAAAATAAGCAAATATTACCATGTACCAATATCGTTTAATTTATCTTATAAGAGTAAGTCTATCCAAAAATAAATATGTATGTTTGCTCAAAAATAGAAATAGAGCAAAATGAAGATTAATTTAATAACCTTTTCATCTAGGTTAAGCAAGCAAAATGAGGTGTATAAGATACACGAAACGATGCTTAGCGAAATAGAAAAATACTACACCATCAAACTAGTAGACTACAAGGATATAGACACCATACGAGACAATGATTTTCAACTTGTATTTATCGCGACCGGAGGAGTAGAGCGTTTAGTTTCACAGCATTACGAAAAACTTCCCCATCCGCTTCTCTTACTTACCGATGGATTACAAAACTCTCTCGCTTCCGCTTTAGAAATAGCTTCTTGGGTACACGCTAAAGGACTAAAAGCACAAATAATACACGGCGACAGTCAAACAATAATAAAACAGATAAACACAGACTATGAGAACTTCAAAGCACAACAATTTCTATACGGAAAACGCATTGGAGTTATAGGCTTTCCCTCTTCGTGGTTAATAGCCAGCGGAGTAAACTATCTGCTTGCCAAACGACGTTGGGGCGTTGAATTTACGGACTCTCCCTTGGATGATTTAGTGAAGAAGTTTAATCAAATATCCGAAGAAGAAGTTGGAGAACAATCATCCTCCTTTGCCTCCAAAGCATTAGCTTGCAGAGAAGGAAGTCCACAAGATTTACTCACTGCCATGCGTTTATATAAAGCAGTACAACTTACTTGTGAGGAAAAAAGATTTGATGCCTTCACCTTGTCTTGCTTCGAACTTATCAACAAAATTAACACAACAGGATGCTTGACCCTTTCTTTAATGAACAATCAAGGAATATTAGCAGGATGCGAAGGCGACTTACAATCTATCTTCACGACATTAATGGTTAAAGCGATTACAGGGCAAACAAGTTTTATGGCAAACCCTTCGTCTATCATAGAAAAGAACAACGAAATAATCTTATCACATTGTACCATCGCTACCGACTTGACTGAGACATACATTATCCGCAACCATTTTGAGAGCGGTTGTGGAATAGCTATTCAAGGTGTTCTTGCCCCCGGAGATGTCACTATCGTAAGGTGTGGAGGCGAATGTTTAGATGAATATTTCGTATCCTCCGGTGTTTTAGTAGAAAACACCAATTACATGAATGCTTGTCGCACCCAAGTAAGAGTAAAACTAAATAATCCGGCAAGTTATTTTTTACGAAATCCATTAGGAAACCACCATATTTTAATCAAAGGGAACTACGAACAAAAGATTAATGATTTCATGCAAATGAATGGCTGCAAAAGAGTTGAATAAAATGCCAAAAGGAATGATTTATCCTTTATTTATTTGGCAATTCAATCTTTTTCGTAACTTTGTGCCTACTAATTCGTGTAATTATTAAAACAAAATACAGATATGAAATTCATCGTTTCAAGTACTGCACTATTCAGCCATCTTCAGGCTATCAGTCGCGTTATCAATTCTAAAAATTCGCTACCTATTTTAGATTGTTTTCTGTTTCAAATAGAAGACGGAACATTGTCTCTTACAGCATCTGACAACGAAACCACTATGGTAACATCGTTGGAAGTACAAGAAAGCGACGGAGATTGTCGATTCGCTATCCTATCGAAAACTATACTTGATGCTTTGAAAGAAATTCCGGAGCAACCACTGTCGTTTGATATTAATAAAGAAACCCTCGAAATACTAGTACAGTACCAAAATGGTAAATATAGTGTGGTAGGGCAAAATGCAGATGAATTTCCCGAAGCTGCTACTTTAGGCGAAAGTGCAGTGAAGGTGGAGATGGCTGCGGATGTATTGATGAACGGTATTAATCGTGCGTTGTTCGCTACTGCCGACGATGAACTTCGTCCCGTAATGAACGGTATCTATTTCGATATTACCACAGAAGACATCACAATGGTAGCATCCGATGGACATAAATTAGTGCGCAACAAAACACTTGCCGCCAAAGGAAACGAAAGAGCAGCTTTCATCCTTCCTAAAAAACCAGCTACACTCTTGAAGAGTTTACTTCCTAAAGAGCAAGGTACGGTAACCATGGAATTTGACGACCGTAACGCTGTATTTACGCTAGAAAATTACCGTATGGTTTGTCGCCTCATCGAAGGTCGCTATCCAAACTATAATTCCGTGATTCCGCAAAACAATCCTCACAAGGCAACTATTGACCGTCTATTACTTATTAGTGCTCTCCGTCGCGTATCGGTATTCTCTTCTCAAGCAAGCAGTTTAATTAAAATTCGTATGCAAGAGAACCAAATGACTATTTCAGCACAAGATATTGATTTTTCTACTTCAGCAGAAGAATCCCTTACTTGCCAATATCAAGGTAATCCAATGAGCATCGGCTTCAAAGCAACCTTCTTGATAGAGATATTAAACAACTTTTCAGCAACAGAAATCACCATTGAATTAGCCGACCCTTCTCGTGCAGGAATCATCGTTCCGGTAGAGCAAGAAGAGAAAGAAAACTTGTTGATGCTACTGATGCCTATGATGCTAAACGACTAATAGACTTAAAAATATAATGAATTTAAACTTAAAGAATCCTATTGTCTTCTTCGACTTAGAGACCACAGGCATTAACATAAACTCAGATAGAATAGTAGAAATCTGTTATCTGAAAGTATATCCTAACGGCAAAGAAGAAGCAAAGACAATGCGAATAAATCCCGATAGGCATATTCCGGAAGAAAGCTCATTAATACACGGCATCTATGACAAAGATGTAGAGAACTGTCCGAAATTTAAAGACGTAGCTAAAGAAATAGCTAAAGATATCGAAGGAGCTGACCTTGCAGGATTCAATTCCAATCGTTTTGATATACCCGTGTTGGCAGAAGAGTTTCTGCGAGCAGACGTAGACATTGATATGAGTAAGCGTAAGTTTATTGATGTGCAAGTTATCTTCCATAAAATGGAACAACGTACCTTATCGGCAGCTTATAAATTCTATTGCAAAAAAAGTTTGGAAGATGCTCACACAGCCGAAGCCGATACTCGTGCTACTTACGAAGTTCTTAAATCTCAATTAGATGTTTATCCCGACTTGCAAAATGATATGGCTTACCTTGCCGAGTTTTCGACATTCAACAAAAACGTTGACTTTGCCGGACGTATTGTTTACGAAAACGATGTGGAAGTTTTCAATTTTGGCAAGTATAAGGGAATGCCGGTAGCAGACGTATTAAAGAAAGATCCGGGCTATTATAGTTGGATACAAAATGGAGACTTTACATTAAATACTAAAAACGTGCTTACAAAAATAAGACTTCGCGAATTAGTAGGAGAAAAATAGAGTAAGAAATAAGAATATGTTAGAAGGGAAGAGAATCATAGTAGGTATTACCGGCAGCATTGCGGCATACAAAGCAGCTTATCTTATCAGAGGACTGATAAAGAAAGGAGCTGAAGTGCAAGTTGTTATTACTCCTGCGGGAAAAGAGTTTATCACTCCTATCACGTTGTCAGCATTAACGAGCAAACCGGTTATCTGCGACTTCTTTTCAGGAAGAGACGGAACGTGGAATAGTCACGTTGACTTAGGTTTGTGGGCAGACGTTATGCTAATTGCTCCCGCTACTGCTTCTACTATTGGAAAGATGGCGAACGGAATAGCTGACAATATGTTAGTAACTACTTACCTATCTGCCAAAGCTCCGGTATTTATAGCTCCGGCAATGGACTTGGATATGTTTGCGCATCCTTCTACTCAAAAAAATCTTAATACACTCCGCTCTTATGGCAACTATATTATAGAGCCGGGCGAAGGCGAACTTGCCAGCCATTTGGTTGGTAAAGGAAGAATGGAAGAACCGGACAATATAATCAAAGTGTTGGAAGAGTTTTTCGAAAGTAAGAACGACTTAACAAAAAAAAAAGTTCTTATAACAGCAGGTCCTACTTACGAAAAGATTGACCCTGTTCGCTTCATAGGTAACTATTCATCGGGTAAAATGGGATTTGCTCTCGCTGAAGAATGCGCAAAACGAGGTGCGGAAGTTATCCTAATTGCAGGACCGGTTCAATTAAAAACCGTCAATCCTCTTATTCATCGCATAGATGTGGAAAGTGCAGAGCAGATGTACGAAGCTGCAATTGCTTATTATCCACAAATGAATGCAGGTATTCTATGCGCTGCTGTGGCAGACTTTACCCCTGACAACGTAGCAGACCATAAGATTAAACGCAAAGGAGACGAGTTGAGTGTTTGTTTTAAACCGACTAAGGACATCGCCGCTTGCTTAGGAAAAATAAAGAAAGAGAATCAATTATTAGTTGGTTTTGCACTAGAAACTAACGATGAAGAACAGAATGCACAAGGCAAGCTTGAACGTAAGAATTTCGACTTCATTGTACTTAATTCTTTAAATGACAAAGGTGCTGGATTCCGTTGTGATACAAATAAGATTAGCATCATCGACCGAAAAGGAAAGACCGACTATCCGCTAAAATCAAAGACTGAAGTCGCCAAAGACATTATTAATCGATTAATAAAAGAAATGAAATGAATAAAGTGTGGGGTACGATAATCATTTGCTTAATTTTAGCTTTTGGCAACTTAAAGGCACAGGAGTTAAACTGCAAGGTGAGCATCAATTACTCACAGATTCAAGGCACAAACACACAAGTTTTTAAGACTTTGGAGAACGCTATCAAAGAGTTTATCAACGAAAAGAAATGGACGGCAGCTCAATATTCTCCAACAGAACGCATTCCTTGCAGCATGAACATTGTGGTAAAAGAATATGCGGAAGATGGTACTTTTAAATGTGAGCTTACAATACAAGCAAATCGTGCCATCTATAATTCAAGCTACAATTCAGCTATCTTTAACTTCAAAGACCCTAATTTTAATTTTACTTATTTAGAGTTCGACCCTTTAGAGCTAAGAGACAATATTATTGATAATAACTTGGTGGCGGTACTTGCTTACTATGCCTATTTAATTATTGGCTTAGACATGGATACGCAGGCTCCGATGGGAGGAACGAGCGTATTGCAATTGGCAGAGAGCGTTGTTAATTCAGCACAAACACTATCCGAAGTTGGTTGGAAAGCTTTCGACGACACACACAATCGTCATGCTATTATCAACGATTATATCAGCGAAGGAATGATTCCGCTCAGGCAAGCAATGTACGATTATCACCGTATCGGCATGGACGAAATGGCTCTAAATGCCGAGCGTAGCAGAGCAAAGATTACTACGACACTACCTCTGCTAAAAAAAGGGAAAGAAAACAAAGCAATGTCTATCCTTCCACAACTATTCACTGAAATAAAAAAGGAAGAACTGATTAATATCTATTCCAAAGGTACACAAAAAGAAAAAGAAGAAGTGTATGACATATTGATGGAAATAAATCCTGCTCAAAGCAATGATTGGGATAAAATAAAGTCTGCTCAATAACTATGTTGCAATCTATATATATACAAAACTACGCACTTATAGACACATTGGATATAAGTTTCGAAAAAGACTTTTCTGTTATTACCGGAGAAACCGGAGCGGGAAAATCTATCATATTAGGTGCTATCGGACTATTGCTTGGGCAACGTGCTGATATAAAAGCAATAAAGAATGGTGCTACGAAGTGTGTAATCGAAGCACATTTTGATATTTCGGACTATTGCCTGCAAACTTTCTTTGAAGCAAACGAATTGGAGTACGATGCCAATGAGTGCATTTTACGCCGAGAGCTACAAGTTTCGGGCAAATCAAGAGCTTTCATCAATGATTCTCCCGCTTCGCTTGCCGCAATGAAAGAGCTTGGTGAACGATTGATAGATGTACATTCGCAACATCAAAACTTATTGCTCAACAACGAAGACTTTCAACTAAATGTTCTCGACGTATTGGCTCACAACCAAGTTGAGTTAAACGAATATAAGTCTGCTTATACCGAATATAAAAAAGCAGAACAGTCACTAGCCGAGTTAATGGAACTTTCGTTGAAAAGCAAGACGGATGAAGATTATATCCGATTCCAATTAGAGCAATTAGACGAAGCCAAACTTATCGAAGGCGAACAAGAAGAATTGGAACAGGAAGCCGACACACTTTCGCACGCAGAAGAAATTAAAGCCGGACTTTATCAGATAGACCAAACACTTATGGGTGACGAAAGGAACCTATTGAGCATGGTAAAAGACAACGTTACTCTTTTGCGCAGTTTGCAAAAAGTATATCAACCTGCCAATGAACTTTGTGAACGATTAGAGAGTAACTACATAGAACTAAAAGATATTGCGCAAGAGATTAGCAGCCGTCAAGAAGAAGTTGAGTTCAACCCTTCCCGTCTTGAGTTTGTCAACGAACGGTTGAACCTTATTTATTCTTTGGAACAAAAGCATCGGGTGCAAACCTTGGACGAACTTATTGAGCAAACAGAAGAATATCGTAATCGTTTGAAAGAGATTACTTCTTTCGATGAACAAATAGAGCTGTGGACAGTTAAAAAAGAAACGCTGAGACACAATGTAGAACAAGCAGCAAAGAAGCTTACCGTTAAGCGTACTAAAGCCGGCAAAGAGGTACAAGAGCAAATGCAATCCAGATTGATACCTTTGGGTATGCCTAACGTACACTTCAAGGTAGAGTTAGCTACAAAGAAAGAACCTGAAGCAAGCGGAGCGGACAAGGTGAGCTTTCTTTTCTCAGCTAACAAGAACAGTTTACTCCAAAATATAGCTTCGGTTGCCTCGGGAGGTGAAATCGCTCGCGTAATGTTGTCTATTAAAGCAATGATTGCAGGGGCGGTACAGTTGCCAACTATTATCTTTGACGAAATAGATACGGGAGTATCGGGCGAAATAGCCGATAAGATGGCTTCTATTATGCAAGAGATGGGAAAACAAATGCAAGTAATCAGCATTACCCATTTGCCACAAATTGCAGCCAAAGGAAATGCTCATTACAAAGTATTTAAGCAGGACAATGAAATAAGCACAAGCAGCAATATTCGACAATTAACAGAAACAGAGCGAATAGAAGAAATTGCTCACATGCTTAGTGGGGCTACTCTCACTGAGGCTGCCGTGAACAACGCAAAGGAATTACTTAAACAATAAAAAAAAGAAACAAAAACAAGATATGGAAAAGAGTGAAATGATTTTTGGTATTCGTGCCGTGATTGAGGCTGTGCAAGCAGGTAAGGAGATAGAAAAGATATTAGTAAAGAAAGATATTCAAAGCGATTTATCTAAAGAACTGTTTGCTGCGCTAAAAGGAACATTAATTCCCGTACAACGAGTACCGGTAGAAAGAATCAATAAAGTAACAACAAAGAACCATCAAGGAGTATTGGCTTTTGTTTCCGCAATTACTTACCAAAAAGTGGAAGATGTAGTCCCTTTCTTGTTCGAAGAGGGTAAGACTCCTTTATTTGTGATGCTCGATGGAGTAACCGACGTACGCAACTTTGGAGCAATAGCCCGTACTTGCGATTGCGCGGGTGTAGATGCAATTATCATTCCGGCTAAAAATAGCGTAAGCGTGAATGCCGATGCTATAAAGACTTCTGCCGGAGCACTTCATACATTGCCTGTATGCAAAGAACAAAGTCTGACACAAGCTATCAAGTTCCTAAAGAACAGCGGCTTCAAGATAGTTGCGGCTACCGAGAAAGGCGATTACGACTATACCAAAGCAAATTATCAAGACCCTGTTTGCATCATTATGGGAGCGGAAGATACGGGAGTGTCGTACGACCATCTTGCTCTGTGCGACGAATGGATAAAAATTCCTTTATATGGCAACATCGAATCGTTGAATGTATCGGTTGCAGCAGGAATACTTATTTACGAGGCAGTTAAGCAACGAGGATTTAAAGAATAACAATTAATCTACGCTATATGAAAAAGATAGTTATATTCCTGCTTTGTCTTTGCTCGCAATGGACAATGGCACAAAAGGAAGCACCTAAATGGGTAGAGAAAGCTAAACAAGCAGTTTTTTCTATCGTCACTTACGACAAAGCTGACAAGTTGCTCAACACGGGAAATGGTTTTTTCGTTAGTGAAGATGGAATAGCGTTGTCGGATTATTCTGTTTTTAAAGGAGCACAACGGGCTGTTATCATCAATGCAGAGGGTAAAAAAATGGCTGTTAAGGCTATCATTGGTGCTAACGAAATATACGATGTCATTAAGTTTAAAGTAGAAGCAGAAAAGAAAACACCGATGCTCAAGATTGCTACGCAAACAGCCGCCAAAGGTTCTGATGTTTATCTTTTGCCTTATTCCACTCAAAAAGATCGTTCTTGTGCTTTAGGCAAAATAGAAGAGGTATCTTCTTTGTCAGGCAAATACGCTTACTACACCTTAGCATTGTCTCTCAACGACAAGATGGTGAGTTGTCCGGTAACTACGCTCGAAGGTCAAGTAATAGGCTTAATTCAAAAAGACGCGGCAGGAGAAAGTAAAATTAGTTATGCTGTAGATGCCTCTTTCGCTATGAGTTTATCCATGAACGCACTCTCTGCTAACGATGCGACATTAAGAAACATCGGGATAAAGAAAGCTCTTCCCGATACCGAGAACCAAGCTTTAGTCTATCTATTTATGAGTTCCTCGTCGACAAATGCGGAAGAATATCTAGTTCTTCTCAATGAATTTATAGAAACTTTCCCAAACAGTGTAGAGGGATATACGCGAAGAGCAAACCATTATGTGTATAACTTCAAAGACGTGGAGCATTTAGCCCTTGCCGAAAAGGACTTGGAGAAAGCGCAGAAGCTTACCGATAAAAAAGACGATATCTACTATAACACTGCCAAGCTTATCTACGCTTATCAGCTCAATAAACCGGAGACTATTTATAAAGATTGGGGATACGCACGAGCTTTGAAAGAAATTCAACAAGCAATCACTATCAACCCCATTCCACTATATATTCAGTTAGAGGGTGATATTTACTTTGCGCTCAAAGACTATGAAAAATCTTTCGTGAGCTACGAAAAAGTGAATCGTTCTAATTTGGCTTCGGCAGCCACTTTTTATAGTGCAGCAAAGGCAAAAGAATTAGCCAAAGCGGATATGGGCGAAGTCATTGCTTTGTTAGATAGCGCAATTGCTAAATTCACAATTCCTTATTCGCAAGATGCCGCTCCTTATCTATTGGAACGGGCGCAAAAAAAAGAAACAAAAGAACTTTATCGTGAAGCCGTGGTCGATTACGACACATATTACCAAGCGGTTAACGGAGCGGTTAACGATGTTTTCTATTACTATCGAGAACAAGCTAACTACAAAGCTAAAAACTTTCAACGGGCGTTAGACGATATACAAAAAGCAATAGAACTAAGTCCTGAAGACGCTACTTATTTAGCAGAATTAGGCGCTATAAACCTAAGAATCGCACGCTACGACGAAGCAATCAAAAACTTACAGGCTGCTTTATTGCTCGATCCTAAATTTGCCGCTTGCTATCGTTTGATTGGTTTCTGCCAAATTCAGTTGAAACAAGATGCCGAAGCTTGCCAAAACTTTGCTAAAGCAAAAGAGTTGGGAGATGAAGCCGTAAAGAGCTTGATTGAAAAACATTGCAAGTAAAACAATCTTTATAGAAATTGATATGAGCGTTAATAAACTTTCTTATTTACTATATATCCTCTTAATTCCTTTGTTCTATTCTTGTGGAGAAGATAGAACAGGAGAATATGAGGCACTTATTTCCGAAGATAAGTGGATTGAAGAAGTCATGTGCGACCGTTATTTATGGTATTACGATATTCCGGCATCGGACAAACTTAAGTTCTTTGCGGAGCCAAAGGACTTCTTCCCTACTCTGTTATCAAAAAACGACAAGTTTTCTTATATCAAAATAAATACTCCCACCACTAAAGCTATTTCTAGCGAATCGAGTTATGGATTCGACTTCATCCTTTATAAAGATCCTATTGTTTCCACTTCCAACGATCGCTTTGCCAGAGTACTTTATGTGCTTCCTAATTCTCCGGCATCAGAAGCGGGATTAAAACGAGGGGATTGGATATCGGCAGTTAAGGGGCAGAAACTTACCATTTCTAACTATGGTTATCTGCTCCAAGGGGAAAGTAGAAAGTTTGCTACTGCTGCTATCGTACCGGCAGCGGGAGGAGCTTATCAATGGCAAGCTAACGACACACTTACTTTGAGTGCTTCGAGGCAGATAGAAGATAATCCTTTTTATGTAGACACGGTGTACAATGTGGCGAATAGGAAGATTGCCTACTTGATGTACAATAGTTTCAGCACCGGACCTAATAATCAAGCAGCCGATAAAGCATACGGCGACCAAATGAGAAGTATCTTCGCTAATTTTAAGGCGGCTAGCGTAAACGACTTTATTCTCGACCTGCGCTACAATCCGGGAGGTTATCTCACTTGTTCGCAAGAGTTATCCTCGTTGCTTGCTCCCGCCACCGCACTTGGCAAGGTTTATTGCTCGCTAGTGTTCAATGATAAACATTTGAAAAGCAACTTTTCTCTCAATTTAGAGGAAAAGCTAACAGGGGGGGCAAACTTAAATTTAAGTCGGCTTTATGTTATCACGAGCAATCTTACTGCCTCTGCTTCGGAAGCGGTCATTAATTGTTTGCGACCTTATATGGGAACGGAAAACGTGATACTTGTCGGCACGAAAACAGTAGGAAAGAACGTGGCATCCGAACCTATCAACAGCGATGTTTATACTTCGTTTACTCTCTACCCTATCCTTGCCACCGTATTTAATTCCGAAAACAAATCGGACTATGCTAATGGAATTGTTCCCACTCATATTTTGGACGAAAGCAGTTTTCTTACACCTTTCTATCAGTTAGGTGATTTAAGAGAAAGGATGCTCTACAATACCGTGCAGTTGATTACTACCGGAACAATGCCCGATGAGAAAAAGACAGAGGTTAATCCGGCACATCTTATGACTCCCATTTATAATTCGTTAGACAGAAAGAAAATGAGTGGAGTACTTATACAGACGAAGGACACGAAATAATCGTGCCCTTCATTATGCTACTTTTTATTAAAGAATTTCTTGAAAAAGAGAAGCTGATAATCCATTGAGTTACTCCAATACTGATGAGAATGTCCACCGGGACGTACCACAAAGTCATGGTCTATCTTGCGCTCCATCAACTTATTGTGAAAATTGTTGTTCACCTCAAAAAAGAAATCTTGGTAACCGCAATCAAAGATAATGGCTAAATCACCATTCTTTATCTTATCTATTTGGCTGATAGCCGTATGAGTTGCCCAATTCTCTTCGTTGGTGCTCTTCTCTCCCAATACTTTTTTCAGGTTCCAATTGTTAGGAAAAGGAAGAATATCTAAACCTCCGCTCATGCTACCTGCTGCACCAAAAATATCCGTATGACGGAACGAAAGCCACATAGCACCATGTCCACCCATACTTAAGCCCATTATGGCACGCCCTCCTTTTTCTGCTCGTGTCTTATAGTGAGCATCCACATAGGCAACTAATTCTTTCGAGACAAAGGTCTCGTAACGCATCTTAGGATTCACGGGGCTATCGAAATACCAACTATCGTTACCGTAAGGACAAACGAAGATTATTCCCTCTTTGTCCGCAATCTTTGGCAACTCAGGCTTTGTTCTTTTTACCCACGACTGTCCGTTGTCGCTAAATCCATTTAATAAATATACCACCGGGCAAGCTTGTTTTTTTGCTTGTTCCGGCACCACCATCACCACTTTTACATTTTCGTTCATTGCTTCGCTTTTGACCAGCAAAGTATCTACTTTAACTGCTTGTACTGCCGATACGCACAGCAACAACAGTCCTAAAACACAAATTCTTGTTTTCATCGTTTTTTCTATTTTGTATTCTATTATGAGGCGTAAAGATAAAAATAATCTTTCAACTTGCCAAACGAATCTTCGTTCCTCTTTTTTGTGTATCTTTGCTTTCTCTTATGCATCCACTTATGAAACGAATCTCATTCCTTTCCGTTCTCTTACTGCTTCTGTTCTCCTCTTGCGGAACAAGCAACGCATTGCGTAGTTCCGGTATTGGAAGGGTAAAAACTTACGATTTTT
>JAVVPX010000015.1:0-31780 GCA_036655555.1 Bacteroidaceae bacterium
TTAGCTTCTGCCGTGCCGCCATCGTATTTATAGATTGGCTCTGTCCATCCGTTTAAGGCAGCGTCTACTGTTTTTATAATTTGTTGACAAGTAGCAGGTGTATTGTCCCAATTAGGAAGTTTGCGAAGAAGAATACGAGCCTTTAGACCAATAGTAAATTGTTTCCATTTAGCTAAATCGCCGGCAAAGATACGATCCATCTTGGGAGTTATCTGCACATTCTTTGGATTTTGAGTAAGTGCGGGATTGTCGTAATCGGCAATCAGAGCATCAGCCTCTTGAAGCATCCATGCATAGATAGATTCTTGTGTGTCGTATTTAGGACTTGTTCCGGTATAGGCTTCGGTCAATGGCATATCTCCAAAAACATCAGTAGTCAATTGGGTGGACATCAAGCGAATAGTACGGGCTATGAGCTCAAAGTTTGAAGATTCCATTTTCTCCGAAGCTTTGATAAGTTCACGCACATTAATACCTATATCGTAGAAGTGACGACGCCATTGTGGATGACGATTCATAGTAAGAAATTCCCAACCACTCTTATAAGCATAAGTACCTGTCTGGCTTTTGCCACCTGTGGTGAGTGCTTGAGAAAGGTAGTTTCCGTATTCTGCATGGTCGTAATTTTCTTGCGCTGCATAGAACACTACAATAGGTAGAGACTGTTCCGGAATGATAGTGGTGCTGGTATCCGGATTGGTGTTAATATCCAAATAGTCGTCGCACCCGGTAAAGAATGCTCCAAAGAGTGAAGCTATTACTATATATTTTATCTTTTTCATCTTTATGTAGGGATTAGAAGGTTGCGTTTACGGTTAAATTAAAGCTACGAGTAGAAGGTACTCCGAAGTTGTCGATACCCATTTGACCGGAACCACGTGCCGAAGTATTGGCATTTATTTGTGGATCGGAGCCTGTGTACTTAGTCAACAAGAATAAGTTGCGTCCTGTTAACGAAACTTTCAAACCGGAACAAAGAGTTTTCTTCAAATAGCGAGAGAAGTCGTAAGCTACGGTAACATAGCTCAAACGAACGTACGAACCATCTTCCACAAAGTTAGATGTTGCGTTATAGATGCAATTGGTAATATTAGTTTGGTTCAATAAGATAGGAGTTGTATTCTTACGATACGAGCCATCACCATTATCTACCACACCATCCATCACTACCCAACGGTTCCGATAGGTTTCCAATGCGCCAAGCTGACCATTAGAAAGAAGAGAACGTCCGGTTACATTCAGCACATCGCCACCTTTACGAGTATCTAACAAGAAAGATACACTTAAGTCTTTCCAACGGAAATTACTTGAAAGACCTAACAAGAAGTCTGGCTCACGGTCGCCAATAAGTACTCCCTTAGCAGGGTTTATCTTTGGAGTTCCGTCGGCAGAACAAACAACGCTGCCATCGGCTGTTCTTAAATAGTCCTTGCCGGAAATAGCTGTGGTAGAATGTCCCAAATAAGCAGTAGGGAAAGCATCACCAAACTGAGAACCTTGAATCTCAAGAATACCGTCAGGCAAACTAACCACCTTACCACGGTTCAAAGAGAAGTTCACCATCGCATCCCAACTAAAATCTTTGTTCTTCATTATTTGTTGTGTCACCTGAATTTCAACACCCTTGTTCTCAATAGAACCTTCATTACGAGTTTCAAGGATATTTCCTGCGGCAGGCGATACACGTACATTAACAATCTGATTCTTCACCAAAGTTGAGTAATAGGCTACGTCCAATCGAGTCCAACTGTTGAAGAAACGCAAATCAACACCTAATTCCCATGAATCACACATTTCGGGATCGAGATAAGTAGCTACGCTCGAAGTAGGGTCTACTCCAAAACCTTGATCAGGGAAAGAAGATAGCTGACGGAACTTACGGTCGAAAAGATAAGGATTAGCATCTTTACCTACTCGTGCCCAGTTTCCGCGTATCTTTCCGTAAGAGAACACATCGTTGCTGATATGGAATAGTTCAGAGAAAATTAAACCTGCGGTAACCGAAGGATAGAAATAAGAATCCTTAGATAAGGTGGAAGAGTAATCGTTACGAGCAGTGACGCTAGCATGAGCTATTCCTTTATAATCGAAACGAAGTTCGCCAAAATATCCGAAGTTGCGTTTGTTGATGTGATATAGACTTGTACCTTTGCCAAGTTCCGTCTTGTCCAGATTCTGAATACTATTAAAATCTCCGGGGATAATAAAGCCGTCTCCTCCCATTTTAGATTCAATGCTTTTTTTATCTTTCACCTCACAACCGGCTAAGATGTTGATATCGAAGTCGCGCACTACTTTCCATTGGTAAGTGGCTAAAGCTTGAGCGGTCAACAGACTACTTTTGCTTTGCGAATAATTGTATTTGCCAAAATGACTTAATGCAATGGTTGCGGGATCTTTAAAATCACTTTTCTTGAAGCGGGCTTTTTCGTAAGAGTCCGAACTATTATTATTTTGATCGTAACTCACTCTACCCGAAAACTCTAAGTTCTTTATCGGAGTGTAGTTAATAGACCCCATCAAAATATTACGTGTAGATTCCGTTTTGCCGGTATCTACATTTCTCTTCCAATACGGATTTATAAGATTGCTTTCGGCTATTTTTTCACTATCTTCCAATCCATTCATATCATGTCTCCAATGGATAGAGCCATCAGGATTTTGGTAGTTTCTCATATCATCGTTGATAGGCCAAGCATAAACATCTTTCATCGAATTACCGAAGCCTCTGCTTTGGGTATTAGTGATATTCGCTTGCATATTCACTTTTAAATGTTTCGAAATTTTAAAAGTTGTTTTTAGTAAAGCTCCTAATTGATTTTTATAGTCATCGGCTACCACACCGTCTGTCATGGTATAATTTATAGAGCCATAAGCGGTAAACCTATCGGTACCACCGGACACGCTCACATCATATTTTTGATAAACGCCCGTACCTAAAAATTTGTCTACATTATCATATACTCGTTCACCGGGTTGAATCAGAGGTCCCCAGCCGCCATTTGTCAAGGGTTTATAGAAACCTTGAGACCCCGGGCCATAAATATTTTGCATTTTAGGCACTCTTGCGCAGTTATCTATTTGCACGCTTGCGTTAGCATTTACTTGAATAGCGCCATCTTTACCCGATTTAGTAGTAATCATCACTACACCGTTGGCAGCATCTTGTCCATACAAAGCCGAAGCAGCAGCACCTTTCAAAATAGTCATATTCTCAATATCGTTTGGATTGATATTTGCCATGTTGCTACCCGAGCCATTCACAGCAATCCCATCTATAATAAATAGCGGTTCGTTGTTTTGAGAAGGGTTGATAGAAGAGATTGCACGAATTTGTATCGAAGTACCTGCATTAGGCGAACCACCTGCGCCACTAATGCGTACACCGGCGACTTTACCTTGCAAAGAACTGATAAAGTTAGAAGACTGTCCGGCAGTGATCTCTCCGGCGTCCAAACTCTGAACGGCAAAGTTCAGTTTCTTCTTTTCTGCCTTCACTCCCATTGCGGTAACTACTACTTCTTCCATTTGGATAGAAGAAGATTTCATCATTACATTAATAATAGATTGATTTCCTACTCTTTTTTGAACTTCTTCCATACCCACATAAGTGAATACCAATGTAGCGTTATCGGCTACCTTTATCGAATATTTCCCATCGAAATCGGAAATCGTTCCTTGGGTAGTTCCTTTCACCAAGATGGAAGCTCCAATAATTGGCATTTCATCGTCGGCTGAAGTTACTACTCCGGTCACAGTTCGCTGCGCGTAGCCCGTGAGAGCTAAAAAGAACATCAACAGAAGGACTAACTGTTTTTTCATAATAAATTTATTAAAAGGTCTGTAAATACGTAAGATTAACAATACATACATTAGCGACAATTGATGAAATATAAAAGTTTATAGAACTAATCTACATTTTCATCCATATTATCGGCTACAAATGTATAAATAATAATATGATATTTATTAATAAAAATGCAAATAATTGTTTCCAACACTAAAAAATATTTAATTGCAGCTGCAAATATTTAAATGCATTTTTAAAATAGCAAACAATAAAAAGAAAAGCGAAAGTTCCGACAATAACAAAAAAGATTCGTTAGTTTCTCGAAAGTCATCAGCATTATTTCGAAAGTCATCGGTATTATTTCAAAAGTCATCAGTATTATTCTGCCAACCATCATTCAACTTTTTTTTCAGGATGAGGAAGAGACATTTATTTTGAATATAGTAAACTATTTTTGATATTAATCAGTCTTATAGACAATGAATATTTCGGGAATCTATGACAAAATGACAAATTTTTAGGCTTTTTCGAAACCTATAAAAAAATTAATTAAAATTCGAGATTGAATATTGAAATTGGAATTATAATTAAATTTTATAGTAGTTATGAAAACACCTTATTTTTTGTCATTTTGTCATAGGATGTTTTTAAAGAGGAGAATAAAAACTATTTCAAGAAGTTGAATTTTTCTATAACTATCTTATTTGCAATATACTAATAACGTAAAGTACTATCAATAAAAAGAAATCTGTTTAGCAACAACAACTTTAATATATTATAATTTATCAATAGCAATGTTAATTTACAGTTGAACAGCTTGTACTTGACAGTAGAGCCTATACGCTTTCCAATTTTGGCAATCAAGCTAAGTACCTCCTTTTTACCCGTTTTTTGCCGTTTTAAAATATTGACAAAAAAGTCTTATCTGTATAGTTGATAGTTCGAACTTATTGTTGTAATTATTAACTTCGTATGTTCCGGAACATTGCTTATCAGTTTCAAAAAAGCTTATTTAGTGAGCAAGATAAGGAAGAAGTATTTCTTTCCAAAGAAGATAACCCTCTCCTTTGAGATGAAGACCATCGTTGGTGAAATGAGGATTTAAGCTGTCGGTACCGGGTGCTACAAAATGAGTGTAGAGGTCGATATAAGTGCTTTCGGTGGTGGTGGATAGTTGTTTCAATCCTTCATTGAGAGCTATAATAACGGAAGTTTTACCGTGCACTTTGGGAAAACGAGTGAAGGAATCGTTCACCGGTAGTGCACTTTGTATATACAGTAAGGTGCGGGGCGAATCGGACTTAATCTTGTTCACCACTTTGGCTATCATCTTCACAATTGTGTCGGCCTCTAAATCGTGAGAAATATCATTGACACCTATCATCAAGAATATCTTCGCCGGAGTACCCTTCAAAATAGGATCTAAACGGTCGTACACTCCCATTACTTCGTCGCCACTGATTCCTCGATTCTTAATGTTTGGATGACCAAAAAGCTCTGTCCACTCACAACCATTAGTAAGGCTATTGCCCAAAAACACTATATCCGTGGATATAATAGGCAGGCATTCAAAAAGGCTGGCACGTTGTTCATAGAACGTTGTGTACTTGCCCGATTGTGCACAAACAAATGTGGGAAGCAGCAAGCAAGCTACGGACAAGAATATTGCTCTTAATTGACTCTTCATTCTTTTGTTATTTTTGTTGTTCGTGATAAGCATCTACCGCTTTCTTTACCGAACCATGCATCAACAATAAGCGTTTAGCTTGTTCATAGTCCATTTTCAATTCTTCGGAAACCATACGAGCACCTCTATCCACAAGTTTTTGGTTCGACAGTTGCATATTCACCATCTTATTGCCTTTCACCCGTCCCAACTGAATCATCACCGAAGTGGTTATCATGTTAAGTATCATCTTCTGTCCTGTGCCCGACTTCATACGTGAACTACCGGTCACAAATTCAGGTCCGACAATCATTTCGATAGGTACATCCGCTTCTGCCGAAAGAGGAGATTCGGGATTACTTGAGATAGAGCCGGTGAGTATTCCGTGTTCGCGAGCATTGCGTAGAGCACCAATCACATAAGGAGTAGTACCCGATGCGGCAATTCCTATCACGGTATCTTTTTCGTTGATACCTCGTTCCACTAACTCTTGCCAACCGCGCGCCATATCGTCTTCTGCATTCTCTACGGGATTGCGCAAAGCAATATCTCCGCCTGCTATCAATCCTATAACCAAGGTGTTGGGCATTCCAAAAGTAGGAGGAATCTCCGAAGCATCGAGTACGCCTAAGCGTCCGCTCGTGCCGGCTCCCATATAGAAGATGCGTCCGCCTTGCTTCATACGGGTAACAATTTGGGTAACGAGTTTCTCTATCTGTGGGATAACCTTCTGAATAGAAATAGCTATCTTTTGGTCTTCAGCGTTAATGCTTTCGAGTAGTTCTCTAACAGACTTTTGTTCCAAGTTGTTGTAAAGAGAGGATTGTTCGGTTATTTTAATGAATGCCATCGTTTTGTATCTGTTTTTAAAAGAATAACTAATCTAAAGAATGAAACTTCACAAGTCCTTCCATCGGACTTTTGATGATAACTCCCAATTGAATGCCTAATTCGCTGGCAACATCAATAAGCACAGGCTTATAGTAACGAGCCACCGAACCGATGAAATGCACTTTATGATTACGATAATCATATTGCATTACGTTGCGAACAAAGAAATCCCTGAAAGCTTTATTCACCAAAGCATAAATAGTAGGGTCTTGAATGTTCTCGGACAAAAATGGAGATAAGCTTGCCAAGAAACGATTTGGAAAAGGTTTCTTATATACTCTATCAAGAATATCGGCAGGTGTGAGTCCGTATTCCTTAAAGAACTTCTCTTTAAGCTTTGGCGAGAGTTGATTCTTCAAGCAATTACCTACCAATAGTTTACCCAATACTGCTCCACTTCCTTCATCTCCAAGAATATATCCCAAGGGAGATACATTATCGACAATGTCGTGTCCATCGTACATACAAGAGTTAGAGCCCGTGCCCATAATACAAGCAATGCCGGATTCTTTGCCACATAAGGCACGAGCAGCAGCCAATAAATCGCTTCCTACTTCTACCGGAATTTTAAAGTATCGAGTAATAGCCGAATGAACAATCTCTATCTTTTCGGGGAAAGCACAGCCTGCTCCATAAAAATAGATATTATCAATCGGATGCTCCCCCAACATAGGCACAAGAGTTTCTCTCACCTCTTTGTAGATCTCATCTTCTGTTTGGAAGAATGGATTAATGCCTTTCGTGAAAATCTGCTGGACTACTCGTCCATGTTCCACAACGCACCAATCGGTCTTTGTAGAACCACTGTCTGCTATTAATATCATATTTTTATATATATTTTCTTTTTATACAACACATATCCTATTATCCAATTGAAACAAACAAATAGAATCGCAAATGCAAACGAGCCAAAGTAATCGCCCAAATAAGGTTGAAGTAGCACACTGTAAAGATAACTTTTCAGTGCTATTACCTCGCCCATATAATCAAATCGGATATTCCCCAATAAGATAGAGAGAACGGCTCCCATTACATACATAAACAAAGGATTTACTCCGAAAGACTCGAAGAACCTGCTCCAAGCCTTATAACCTTTGATGTCTATTATCCAAATGAGAATAGCCAAGAACGAAGAAGCCAATCCGCAAGTAGTCATTACAAAAGTAGGCGACCATATCTTCTTGTTGATAGGACATCCATAACTAAGCAAAAAGCCTGATAGCGTTAAGATAGTACCTACAATAAACAAAGACTGAATACGTTTATCATTGTCTTTGGTCGACATCAATGCCTCGCCACAAAGGAAGCCGATGAGTACATGACAGATGGAAGGTAGGGTGCTTAGTAATCCTTCGGGGTCAATAGCCAAACCTGCATCTTGATACATATGGTTTATGCCTAGCACAGCACGATCGACAATCGAAATAATGTTTTGTTCCGATTGTTCAAAGCCGTGACCGAACAAAAGCAGAAAGAAATACCCTAGCAGGGTAACAAAGATAATCCAAGGAATATATTTATGTTTCACTAAAATAGCTATCAACGCAGTAGCTCCGTAGCATAACGCCAAACGTGGCATAACGCCCAATATGCGAAGATGCTCAAAGTTAGTAGTCGCTTGCGCAAGCCTATCCCAAAAAGCAAGTCCGGCATCCGCTAACGAATAATAAGTACGAAAAGAGAGAGAGAACCAAGCAATCGCCAATCCGATGGCAAAAATAATGACCGTACGCTTCACTATCTTCAATGCAGCAGAAGTGGTAAACTCAAAGTTATACTTTCTCAAAGAAATATAAGTGGACACTCCCATAATGAACATAAAGAAAGGAAACACTAGATCGGTAGGAGTTAATCCATTCCACGATGCGTGTTCTAAAGGAGCATAGATATATCCCCATGAACCGGGATTATTTACCATTATCATTCCGGCTATGGTAATACCCCTCAACACATCTAACGCCAACAAGCGTTGATTTACATTCGTTTTCATTGCTGATAGTTATTTTTTGATTTCGTACACTGATCTACTAAATAGACAATAGACAAGTAAGGGATGCCGGAATTAGTTGTCAAACCTACCTCGCACGTCCTACTATTGGAATATCCCACTTCAACGCCTGCCCTCACAAGTTGCGGAGATAGTTTGCGAAGCGCATAAGCATTTACTTGCGGATGGGTAAAACCTTTATCTCCCGCAAAGCCACAGCAACCCACCTCTTCGGGCACAAATACCTTTGTGGAACACAACGAAGCCAGCGCAATCATCTCTTTAGAAAGTTCCATCTTCTTCATCGAGCAAGTGATATGAAGAGAAATAGACTTGTTAATAGGAGTGAACGTTAACTTATCCCTTAAAAACAGATAGATAAACTCCACCGGTTCATAAAGCTTCATCATCGTCATCTTTTGTCTCATTCTATATAAGCAAGGACTTTGGTCGCACAACACAGGGTAAGTACCTTGTTCGCTCGCCTCATACAAAGCAATTTCCAATTCTTTAGATTTAGCGTCTGCCACATCGGGCATACCTTTGCTCTCCCAAATAGTGCCACAACAAAGTTTATCCATTTCCTTAGGAAAAATAACTTCGTAGCCTGCTTTCTGAAGCAGACTTAGTGTTTTATCTATCAAAGGAACTTTATCGGGCGCACCTTTTGCCACTCCCATCATCTGATTAATGCAACTGGGGAAATAAACGACTTTCAATGTTTGTTTTTTTTGCGCTATCCGATGAGGATAATAAGCCTTCGGCATAGCCGGTGTCCATTTCGGAAAAGAGTCTAACGAAAGAGAACGAATACCCTTTGTCAAGCCCAACATTACCTCCGTTCCTAATACCGTGTGAGCAGCATTAGCCACAGACAGCACCGGACGAAGCATCGATTTCATTCCCGAAAAGTGATGTGCGGCAAAGTTTCCGAAGTGATAACCAAAACTAGTTGGTGTTAAGTGCTGTCGTCGAATATCGTGAGTTAAGTCCCCCACATTTATCTTCATCGGACACGATAGAGAGCATAAACCATCGCCGGCACAAGTCTCATTACCCGGATAGTTATATTGTTTCTGCAAAAGTTTTAAGCGATTAACTTCATTAGGCAAGCTGCTCAATCGAGAAATCTCCCGTTGAATCACAATTCGTTGACGCGAAGATAAGCTAAAGCCACAGGTTAAGCAGTTTACTTCACAGAATCCGCATTCTATACATTTATCTACTTTGGGATTAGTTAAAGGCAGTGGTTTAAAGTGTTTCAAGTAACATTCCGGATCGTCGTTGAATATCACACCGGGATTAAGCAAACCCTCAGGGTCGAACAAGTTCTTCACCTCTTTCATCAACTCGAAAGCTTCCTTACCCCATTCATATTCTACAAAAGGAGCCATATTACGTCCGGTACCATGCTCTGCCTTTAAAGAACCATCATACCTATCCACCACCAAAGTCTTCACTTCCTCCATCAAACGCCTATACTTCTCCACCTTTTCGGGAGTATCGAATGCTTGATTAATAATGAAATGATAATTGCCTTCCAAAGCGTGTCCATAGATGCAAGCATCGTTGTAACCGTGAAGAGCAAGCAAGGCTTGTAAATCGGCTGTGGCTTCCGGCAAATTTTCGATATGAAAAGCTACATCTTCTATTAATGCCGTAGTGCCCGGTTCACGAGTTCCGCCTACCGATGGAAATATTCCGGAACGAATAGCCCAATAGTTAGCATATTCCTCTTCCTTATCGGTAAAGTGTACCGGCACATACGTATCGAAAGGGTTCAACAATGTTTCTATTTGTTGTATCTGCTCGTCTAGTTCTTCTTTTGTACGAGCCTTCGTTTCGGTCAGCACAGCCGTAAGTCCTTCGCCGGTAGTGTCGTTCACCGATTTCAAAGACTTCCAATCAAGCAATTCAGCAGCCATTACTTTGGCTTGTTTCATAGCTACCACCGCCCTGCAAGCTTCTTTGATATCCTCAAAATAAAGCATTGCGCTCGCCCGAAATGGATAATCATATTCAGTCTTCATCGTTACTTCCGACAAGAAAGCAAGCGTTCCTTCGGAACCAACCATCAAGTGAGCGATAATATCAAAAGCATCTTCGTGTTCCACAAAAGGAAGAAGGTTCAGCCCCGTCACATTCTTAATGGAATATTTATAACGAATACGTTCTTGTAGCTTAGTATTATTCATAATCCGCTTACGAAGGTCGCGAATATGTGATACAAAATTAGGTTTCTTTGCTCTAAAAGCTTCTTGACTTGCTCTGTCGGCAGTGTCTAAAGTTGTTCCGTCCGCAAATATTATCTTAGCAGAAAGCAACATCTTATCGCTGTTAGCATGAATACCACAGTTCATTCCCGAAGCATTGTTAGCTACAATACCGCCCACCATAGCCGACTTTACCGAAGCAGGGTCGGGCGCGAACTTACGCCCAAAAGGTTTGAGCAATTGATTAACTCTTTCGCCAATGATGCCCGGCTGTAAAGTAATTGTTTCGGCATCGGTAGAAATAGAATAACCCTCCCAATGTTTGCCTGCGACAACAAGAATAGAGTCGCTGATACTTTGCCCCGACAAGCTGGTTCCGGCAGCCCTAAAAGTAACCGGAAGATTATATTTATGGCTGAGCATCAACAATTGCGACACTTCCCGTTCATTGTCTGAGCGAATAACTATTTGAGGAATAAGACGATAAAAACCTGCGTCCGTGCCCCACGCCAATCGGCGCAGTTCATCGACGTAAATTCTCTCTTTGGGTATAAACTGAGAGACTTCGCTCAAAAAAGAACTATACTCTTTTTGCATTACTCCTATTTATAAAGATGATACTTTTGCGAAAGTTTTTTAAAACTATCCACCTCTTTGTACCAATATCCTTTTATATCTTCAAAAGAATGCCTTTTGGCAAAATTAATACGAATTTGGTCGCTTCCGCATACCTTATCGAACATATTAAAACGCTTCTCATCCGCTTTGTTAAACACCGCCTTATCGGGGTAAAGTGCTGCTAACTCTTGCATCACATAAAATTGAATTTCGGACAATGCAGCTTTCTTTACATTAAGCAAATGTACTTGTACACCCTGAAGATGCTCGCCTTTGCCGGTTGCGTAAAAAGGTTTAAGATGTATCGGTCGGAACTTAACTCCCGGTAATTGCAACTTATTCATCCGCTCGGCAAATTCTTCTGCTTTTATCCACGAAGCCGCAAACATCTGGAAAGGGATAGTATAGCCCACTCCAATAGATAAATATCCTAGTTCACCCAAAATACCGGAGACAGGATAGAAGTAAGCAGAATGCGGATGAGGAATGTGAGGAGAAGAAGGAATCCATTGAAGACCGGTCTGCAAATAATCCATCTTACGCTTCCAACCTTTCATCTTCACCACTTGCAGCTTACACTCTTTTTGCATCTTCTCACCATTGAGCATTAATGCCAATTCTCCACAAGTCAACCCATATACATAAGGTATCTTAAACTGACTGACAAAAGAGATATACTTGTCTTCTACCAAATTGCCTTCAACTTTTAATCCACCAATCGGATTAGGACGGTCGAGTACCACGAATTCGATGTTATTTTCTGCTGCTGCCTCCATTGCCACTCCCATCGTACTGATAAAAGTAAAAGAGCGACAACCTATATCCTGAATATCATAAACCAACACATCAATACCTTTCAGCATTTCGGGGCTAGGCTTACGCGTCTTTCCATACAACGAAAAGACAGGCAGTCCGGTAGAAGGGTCATTAGAATTATCCACCTTATCGCCCGCATGCACATCTCCTCTTACTCCATGTTCCGGTCCGAAGAGAGCTACTAAGTTTACGTTTGGTGCTTCGTGCAAAATATCAATGGTCGACTTTAAATTATTGTCCACTCCCGTAGGATTGGTAATTAGCCCCACACGTTTCCCCTCAAGTAACTTAAAGTTATCTTGCTTCAAGACCTCAATACCGGTCTTTACTCGAATCTTTTGTGCGGATATGCTTAAAGTAAAGAAGCATAATGCCGCCAATAGGTATATTTTAGTTTTTAACATCGCTCTTCTCTCCTATCTCTGCTTTTCCATAAGCAGGGTCTATTTTAATGAAACGACAAACAGCTATTGTTGCCGCACAGCATATCATCACCCAAATAAAGAAATTCTCATAACCAATTTTCTCTTGCAACCATCCGGCAGCCATACCCGGCAACATCATACCCAACGCCATAAAGGCGGTACAAATTGCGTAATGAGCCGTTTTATATTCTCCATCGGAATAATAAATCAAATAAAGCATATAGGCAGTAAAGCCAAAGCCATAACCAAATTGCTCGATGAACACACAAATATTGATGACAATAAAGTTTTGTGGTTGGTAATAACCTAGATAGACAAAGGTTAAGCAAGTGAGCGACAAGCTCCAAGCCATCGGCCACAACCAACGTTGTAATCCACCTTTAGCAGCACAAATTCCTCCTACAATACCGCCAATCGTTAAGCCTACAATGCCGATTGTACCATAGACCAAACCGACTTCGGACGTTGTCAATCCCAATCCTCCCTTATCGAGAGGGTCGAGTAAGAATGGGTTTATCAACTTCACCAATTGAGCTTCGGGGAAACGGTAAAACAGCATGAAAAGGATAGCTACCCCCGCTTGTTTCTTTTTGAAGAAAGAAGCAAAAGTTTTGAAGAACTCTTTAAAAATATTGGATGCCGTCACCTTAGCTACTCCCGACATATCGGAAGCGGGAACAGGCAATATATACTTGTGATATAAGCAAAAAGCAAAGAACAGACCGGCAAGAATATAAAAGGTGATGCTCCAAGCAAAAGTGACCTTTCCCGTCCAAATTTCTAATCCTCCGGCAAGCATAATCAACAAACCCTGTCCGGCAATGGTCGCTATCCGATAGAAAGTACTTCGGATGCCTACATAGAGCGATTGGTCGTGCACATCTAAAGCCAACATATAAAAACCGTCGGCAGCAATATCATGAGTAGCCGAGCTAAAAGCAACTAACCAAAAGACAGCTAAAGTAATCTGAAAGAAATTATCCATCGGAATAGTAAAGGCAATGCCGGCTAAGCCTGCTCCTACAAGCATTTGCATAGTAATTACCCACCAACGTTTAGTCTTTAGCAAATCGACAAAAGGACTCCAAAAAGGTTTTATTACCCACGGCAAGTAAAGCCAACTAGTGTACAAAGCAATATCAGTGTTGGATATTCCTAGTTTCTTATACATAATTACCGAAATCGTCATTACTGCCACATATGGCAAACCTTGCGCAAAATACAATGAGGGTATCCATGCCCAAGGAGATATTTTCTTGTTTTTCATTCTTCTTCGATTAATATATTTTCTTTATCGTTGCCCCTCTATAATAATGTGTTAAGATAGCATCATAAGTATATCCCCGTTCTCCCATCACAGCTGCACCAATCTGACATAGTCCTACTCCATGTCCCCAACCTGCGCCTATCAACTTAAAATCTTTAGGAATACCTTCGTTGCCCATGCTTCCCTCTTTTCTCACTACAAAAGCTGAGCTATAAAGGTGAGAAGACGAAAGTATTCTGCGTATTTCTAATTCTTTTCCTACTATACCGGTTTGCTTTGTTCCCACAATCATCAGTTTAACTAATCGTCCGGAAGCACCACGCTCTACGGGAATTAAATCTACTATCTGTCCGTAATCCACTCCGGAACGTTCTGCTATCAACTCCGAAAGTTCTTGTTGCTTATAATTCACCTCCCAACGATAAAAGTTAGCAGTCTCTTGGTCGTAGTTATTCAATACTTGCGACAAAATCTTCGCGTCTGTGGTGTTGCAAAAGGAGGAAGGAGCAGTGAGAATCCACTTTTCGGCATTCTCTTCTTTGCTCAAATTGTGTGTTTGAGTATCTTTATCGTCATCTCGTAGAGTTGTCAGATAAGGATATTTCACATCTTCCCAACAATTTTGAAACTCTTCGGTCTCTCCTCCACAACATTTAGAAAAACGAGCATCACAAATTGCTCCATCGTAGTCGAGCACTAAACCATGAGTTGTGCGCACTGCTTTCTCTACATTAGGGTTGGATAACCGTGTAATACCTTGATAACGTTGGCAATGGTCGTCGGCACATACATCGAAATGTAAATGATCTTCTCGGTCGTACCAACGAACGGAATCGTCTCCTTGTGAGGCTAAACCAGCACTACCCGACTTTGCCGATTCTTTGCTCTTTTGCATCTGAGCCAGCAACCAACTTCGGGAAATCACAGTATGAGCTTTCAATAGTTCAATAGAAGCATTAGCACTCATCTCCGAAGAAATCACACTTATCAAATAATCTTCTACCGAAATAAGATTAATAGCCGTCAATTGTCCCTCTTCGACAATCAATTTCAATGCACCACGGAAGCGTTGATTTTCTTTTCGTTCCCAATGAAAATGAAGACCTATGGTAACGTCAATCAACTCGAAAGAGCTGTTTGAGAAATCTTTGGGAGCGAACAATAATTCAGAGTAGCTTTGCCCTTGCCACAAAATCATTCCTTTGGAATATTCTGCACATTGTTTCCCCGCTACTGATTCCTTACCTTGTAGATAATCTCCTTGAAAAGCAAATTCAATATGACTGCCGGACAATATGCCGACACTTACGTCAGGTTCATCAAAGGCTAGCTTATCTACACAAACTTCTTGGTATATTGTAGAAATATCTTTAGCGGTAATCTTTTCAAAATCTTTCTGCTGCGGAGTGATAAATACGCCTCCCATATCCACCGAAGCGGGACTAATCAATATATTATCGTCTCCCTCTGCCGTATAACAAGCAGGACGGTGTTTAGCACGTGGAAAAATGCAAACTATCCACTTGCCTATGATTTCTTCTTTGGGCTGTTCATACCAAGCAAGCACATTCATCATCGGCTCTTCACCGCTTTTCTTATCAAGCTTAGCGTAGACTTGTTGAAACAGATATACAGCATCTTCTTTTATCTCCGATTCAATTATCAATGTTGAGCGGGAATAATCTTTCAAAGCAAATAGCTGTGCCGTTTGGTGAGTAGAGACTTTCTCTTTCTTTTGCAAACGCCATTCTTTTTCTATTGGCAAAAAGCCTTTATTACCGGCTTGAAAGTGAGCGTGGTCGGGAGCAGAAGCTCCACATTTAGGTCCATTATAAAAAAGAGTAAACTCATCTAAACAATAAGCTAAATCGAGCATATCACCAAAACGATGAAGTAAATGCTGGTCGATATGTTCCCGAGCGGGGATAGTTAAATGTTTGGGAAATATAGGAAATGGATTAACCAATATCAAATAATCGCCAAAAGGAATGCTTTTCTGTACTTCGGGCAAATTGGCTTTGCACAAAAAACATTTTCGTTCTTTAATAGACTTTGCATCTACTTTAGCGGCCGACGACACAAGACGAGCCGGATTGAACTGAACTTTAACGGTGCAACCATCGATATTCAGTTCCTTCTCCTTAACTGTTTTTAGCGCGTCATAGTTATTTCTCGCTAATTCCCAAGTGCTCAATTGCTGATTTATCAATTCCAACACTTGTGCCGATGTCACTAATTTTTTCATTTCTTTTTATTTAATGCCACTCTTGCTTGCAATTCCCAAGTACGTATTCTATCTTTATAAGTATTATGAGCATTCATTTTTACTACGTCCAACGAAGCATCCGAATTATCGTCCCAACGGCGGCACATATACACCACCTCATAAACTCTACCTATTTGATATTCGCGAGAGAAGTTAAGTCCTAATGCATAATCCTCACCATAGCTGGTGTTTGGTACCTTCACTTCACGAAGAACCGGAGTATAGAAAGCACGTGGCGCACCTAGTCCGTTGATGCGAAGCGCATTGTTACGTCCATTCTCAGGCGTCCATTCTTTATGATCAATAATGCCGGGAGCTATCATGTTCATATTAAAGTCCGTCATCATATATGTACCCACCACCATTGCGCAATTTTGTTCGTAGAAGGCATTCACCATCCTTTGCAGCGTATTCTCATCGCTATACACATCATCACTATCTAATTGAACCACAAACTTACCACATTTAGGATGGTGTACACCTGCGTTCCAACAGCCGCCTATACCCAAATCGCCTCGTCCGGGAACAAGATGAATCAAGCGTTCATCTGCAGCAAGCTTTTCGATGGCTTGTGTAGTGCCATCCGTAGAGTGATTATCAATCACTATCAGATTGAACTTGAAATTTGTTTTTTGTTTGAGTACCGAGCGAATGGCATCTTCTATCGTACGAATGCGATCGCGAACAGGAATTATCACCGAAGCCTCGTATTCGAAATTCTCTGCGTCGAACGCTATCTTCTTAAACGAAGGAGCAAGATATCCGTTTATTTCTTTCAGATGTGACGTACAAGCCTTTTCCATTTCCACTTGTACTCCCCTATTCTTTGGGTCAACATAATCGAACATCTTTTCTCCACTTTTCCGATTATCTTGTTCTACTTCGGAATAAAGATATTCATTGATATGCACCAACGAAGCTCTTTGAGCTACTTTTAATCGCAAGTCATATAATCCTGCATATTCAAACTTTTCATCCATCCGATTGGCAGCAGCCTTTAAGTCTACTGAACGATAGAGGAGCACCGAGCCAAAATCAAAATCATCTCTTAGGCTACCAAATTGATAATCAATAACCGGACAAGCAGTTCGTTTATTACCTATTAGTTGATAATGGTCGGCATACACCATTCCGGCATCTGAATCGTGAGCTATACAGAGCATACGTTCCAATGCAAACATCCCAAGTTCGAGCGTTGTCAACTTAGTGTAAATCAAAGTATATTCGGTATCTGAGCATGCCGCAATCTGTTGAATGGTAGCTGTACTTTTTAATGAATCAATAAGCAATACGTCGCAGCCTTCAATAGGAGTAGCTATCTTTTCGGTAGTCAATAAGTAAATTTTGTGTATCTGGGAAGCCTCTTTCAAGCCTCGAATAGTTTGAATGGCTTGTTCATTCGTTTGGAAAGGGATAAAACAATTAATTTTCGCTTTCATAATATAAGTTGTTTAACTATTAACAAATTTCTACGAAGCAAATGTAGCGAAAAGATTTAATGTTTAAAACAATAGTTTTATTATTTTTAATATCAATATCATTTTTTCACAAATGTATTATTCTCCAATTATCCTAAATTAAGAAATAAACAAATCAAAATAGCTGATTAGATTGTGTGTGATAGCGTACTAAACCATTCATAGACGTTTCTTCTATTACTTTTATTTCTATTCCAAATTCGCTTGCTACTTCTCTTAGCATTTTCGAAAGTATCTTCGCTCCAGAACCCACAAAACGAACCGGATAATTTCGGTAATCGTATTGAGAAATGTTGCGGACAAAAAAGTTCTTTATATTGCAATAAATTAGGTTGCGTACATAATCATTATCAATATTTTCTATCAAAAAATAGGAAAAAGTAGCTAAGAAACGGTTAGGGAAGGGACGATTATAGACAGATTCAAGAGCTTCTTCCGGCGTAATTCTAAACTTCTCGTAGAAAAGGTTTATCAGCGCAATAGGTGCTATATCTTTTAAGCAATCACTTAAAAATAATTTACCTAAAACAGCTCCACTACCCTCATCGCCCAATATATAGCCCAACGAACGAACGTTCTTCACGATATTTTCGCCATCATAGAAACAAGAATTTGAGCCTGTACCAAGTATACAAGCAATGCCGGGCTCATTACCAAAGAGACCACGAGCAGCAGCTAGTAAATCACTATTTGCTTCCACCGGTGCTTTAAATTGAGCTACCAACGACGCACTTACGATTTCTTTCTTTTCTTTGGAACTGCAACCGGCTCCGTAAAAATAAATTTTTTCTATTTTCTTTTTAAAAAAAACTTTTGGTAATTGAAGTCGAATACTCCGACTTATCTCTCTTCTCGTTTGAAAAAAGGGATTAATGCCCTCGGTGAAAGTATGCTCTATCACATAAATTCCTTCAACCAAACACCATTCTGTTCTGGAAGAACCGCTTTCCGCTATTAATTTCATATTATTCTATATTCTAAGACTTCACAAAACTAAACAATTTAAATAGAATAACTTAAGAATTAAGTAAAAGAATACTTAATACCTTTCTATATTCATAAAGCGTTTTTAAATTCTCATAATTAATAATTTGTTATTATCTTCTTATTTTCGGGTCATTCAAAACCTTCTTTCGTTTGTTTATTAGATTTGTTAATAAGATGTTACCTATTGTATATATCAATATATCACTTATTAATAATATATTTACATCAACACAACAAGACAATACGACATTGCATACTGTAAAAATAATAGATGCCGTCACTATTGTCATCATCACTTTATGTTTAGACATTCCAAGAGCAAGTAGCTTATGATGTATATGATTCATATCAGATATAAAAGGGGATTTTTTCATACGTATACGGTGTATAAAAACCCTCATCACGTCCAAGCATGGTATTAATAAAGGTGCAAAAGCCAATACTATAGAATTGGGATGAAACACTGTATTATTAGCGCTATTGAAAAGTATTATGCTTAGTAAGCTAAGTGTGATACCTATCGTCAAACTTCCTACATCGCCCATAAATATTTTCCTAGTCTGTTTTGGACCACCAAAAACGTTGTAATAAAAGAATGGGATAAGAACGCCCAAAGTAGCAAATGCAATCATGGCATATACATATTGGTGTATAAACATAAAAATAAGCCCATAAAAGAGCAATGCTACACCACTTAATCCGGATGCCAAGCCATCAATGCCATCGATAAGATTTATCGCGTTAACAATTAACATTACTACTAAAACAGTGAGCGGATATGCTATCCATGCTGACATATCATATATTCCCATTATTCCATATAGATTATTAATACATAATCCTCCGGCGACAAATAGGATACCACATACTATTTGGACAAGGAATTTCGTTATAAAGCGTACTCCAATCAAGTCATCGACTGCTCCCACAAAGTACAAAGACATACTTGAACAAAACCAAAAACATAAAGCCGACATATTATTTTCAAACTCTAGTAGAAAGTCTTGGTGTTTAAAAATTAAATTAATTCCAAAAATCAAAGCCATAGAGAAGATGATAGTGGGTACGAAAGCAATACCACCCAATCTACTAACTACTTCATGATGAACTTTTCGTTCATTTGGAATATCGAAAAGTCTTTTTTGATAAGAGACAAGTAAAATATTTGTGATGAGCATTTCTGTAATACATACACATAATACAAATACAAGACTAACGTTGATTATCCAATAATACATTCTATTTTCTTTATAATGTAATCTACTAATAATATTAAAATTTATCTTCTATAATATTGAATATTTATTAACCTATTTCTAAGATATAAAACATTCCACACTATATATTCGGTGCAAAGATACAAAAAAAATGACACAATAAGATTTTGGATTTAAAATATTAATATTAAGGCTATTTTAAGTCTTAGATTACAATCATGTTCCATAGATAGTTTTCAAGTCTCTCACTATATCAAAGAAATGGGCGACATCCGAAGACATCGCCCATTTATTATAAATAAGTAACCTATTACAATTTAGGACCTGCAGCAACTAAAACTTTACCAGCTTCGTTTCCGGTGAACTTAGAGAAGTTCTTAATGAAACGTGCAGAAAGGTCTTTTGCTTTTTCTTCCCATTCGCAAGCGCATTTGTATGTGTCGCGTGGATCAAGTATTTTAGAATCAACTCCCGGAAGTTCGGTAGGAACTACGAAGTCGAAGTAAGGCATTACCTTTGTAGGAGCTTTATCGATAGAACCGTCAAGGATAGCATCAATAATACCGCGAGTATCACGGATAGAGATACGCTTGCCTGTTCCATTCCAACCTGTGTTAACTAAATAAGCCTTAGCACCTGTCTTTTCCATCTTCTTCACTAATTCTTCGCCGTATTTAGTAGGATGCAAACTTAAGAAAGCAGCACCAAAACAAGCAGAGAATGTAGGAGTAGGTTCGGTGATACCACGCTCTGTTCCTGCTAATTTAGCGGTAAAACCAGACAAGAAATAATATTTTGTCTGCTCAGCATTCAATATAGATACAGGAGGCAATACACCAAAAGCATCAGCTGACAAGAAGATAACTTGTTTTGCATGAGGACCTTTAGATACCGGTTTAACGATATTTTCGATGTGATAGATAGGATAAGATACACGAGTATTTTCTGTAGCACTCTTATCAGCAAAGTCGATTTTGCCATCAGCAGCTACGATAACGTTCTCAAGTAAAGCATCGCGACGGATAGCTTTGTAGATATCAGGTTCGCTTTCTTTATCCAAGTTGATAACCTTAGCATAGCAACCACCTTCGTAGTTAAATACGCCTTCAGCATCCCAACCATGTTCGTCATCACCAATCAATAAACGTTTTGGATCAGTAGACAAAGTTGTTTTACCTGTACCGGACAAGCCAAAGAAGATAGCAGAACTCTTGCCTGCCATGTCTGTATTAGCAGAGCAGTGCATAGAAGCAATACCACGCAATGGGTTCAAGTAGTTCATGATAGAGAACATACCTTTCTTCATTTCGCCGCCGTACCATGTGTTCAAAATTACTTGTTCGTTAGCTTTCAAGTTGAAAACAGTAGCTGTTTCTGAATTCAAGCCTAGTTCTTTGTAGTTATCAACTTTTGCTTTAGAAGCGTTGAAAGATACAAAATCAGGTTCTCCGTAGTTTGCTAATTCTTCAGCAGTTGGACGAATGAACATATTGGTTACGAAATGAGCCTGCCAAGCTACTTCCATGATGAAACGTACTTTCAAACGAGTAGCTGCATTAGCACCGCAGAATGTATCAACAACAAACAGACGTTTGCCTGACAATTGTTTTACTGCTTTTGCTTTCAAATCAGCCCAAGCTGCTTCTGTGCAAGGCTTATTATCGTTTTTGTATTCGTCAGAAGTCCACCACACAGAATCTTTGCTAGCTTCATTTTCAACGAAGAATTTATCTTTAGGAGAACGACCTGTGTAAACACCTGTCATTACATTTACAGCACCTAGTTCAGTCACCTGTCCTTTTTCAAAGCCTTCCAAACTTGGTTTTGTTTCTTCTGCGAACAAAACGTCGTATGACGGGTTATGCAACACTTCGATTGCACCGGTAATACCGTACTTACTTAAATCTAAATTTGCCATTTCTTTTTAAATTAATTAATTGGTATATTGTAATTATTAATCTCTTTTGAAAACTTTATCTTGTTATTCGAATGCAAAAGTAATACTTTATTTTAAAAGAAATAACATATTAAAGAAATTTTTCTCTAATTGTGCTCGTTTTATATTTACATAACAATATTGCCACTTTTAGATTACATTTAGGAATATATTTTGTTTATTTGCATCGTGTATTTTAACAGCAACCATCATATAACAGCAATTAGACTCATGAAGATTATTAATTTGAGCGAAACCAATTCCATCCTGAACCAATATGTATCGGAAATTAGGAATATAGAAGTACAAAACGACCGTTTACGATTCAGAAGAAACATCGAAAGAATAGGAGAAATTATGGCTTACGAAATGAGTAAGACGCTTGACTATTCAACAAAAGAGGTACAAACACCTTTAGGATCAGCTTTGATATCAACTCCCGACAATCAATTAGTCATTAGCACTATTCTCCGCGCCGGGCTTCCATTTCATCAAGGTTTCTTAAGTTATTTTGACAAGGCGGAAAACGCTTTTGTTTCTGCCTATCGCAAATATAAAGACACGCTAAAGTTTGACATTCATATTGAATATATTGCCTCTCCCCGCATTGATGATAAGACGCTAATCATCACCGACCCCATGTTAGCAACCGGTAGTTCAATGGAACTAAGTTATCAGGCTATGCTTACCAAGGGGCATCCCAAAGAGATTCACGTGGCTGCTATCATCGCAAGCAAACAAGCAGTAGAGCACATCGCAAAAGTCTTTCCGGAAGAGACAACCACTATTTGGTGCGCAGCCATAGACCCGGAAATTAACGATCACTCTTATATAATACCGGGATTGGGAGATGCAGGAGATTTAGCTTATGGAGAGAAAGAATAAAAGCGAAAGCAGTTACAAAATAGATTTGTAGCTGCTTTCTTTTTTGAGGTGCCCCATCTTGGGCTTGAACCAAGAGCTTCCGGATTATAAGTTACAAATAATAATTGGCAATAATTTTCAAAGAGTTACCCTATCCCATAGTTGCCACTTGCTGTTGGCTATCTTCATTTATTTCGACATGAAATGCGTTAATTAGCAAATCAAATAGTTTCATGTTTAAATAGAAATTATCCCTTCCTAATTTCATTTTCCTCAAGAAACCGGCATCAACTAATTGGTTTAAGTATGAAGTGGCTGTAGGGCGTGTTACATTTAATTCATTACAGATAAAATCTATTTTTGTATATGGATGTTTGAAGAGATTATTCAGTAAGTCTTGTGAATATACTTTTGGCAATTGAGTTCTGATACCTATTTTATAATTCATCATTAAAGACTTCATGTTTAAGATGAGAGCTACTGTCTCTTGTGAAGTTTCTTCCAAACCTTTTAAAAGAAAAAGTATCCACTTTTCCCATTCTTGATTATCCCTGACAGATTGCAGTAGTCGATAATATTCACCTTTATTTTTTATAATGTAGCGACTTAGATATAATACAGGTAAATCCAACAACTTATGAGAAACTAAATATAAAATATTTATAATTCTTCCTGTTCTGCCATTTCCATCAGAGAACGGATGAATACTTTCAAACTGGTGATGAATAATACACATTTTGATTAATGGATCTAAATCGCTCATTTCATCGTCATTAATAAACTTTTCAAGGTTAGACATACAAGAAACTATCTCATCATAACTTTGTGGTGGCTGATAAACGATTTCTCCTGTTTGATCATTAATGAGAGTTGTTCCGGACGTGACACGGAATCCGGCTTGATTATGTTTTATTTTTTTATAAATTTCAATAATGTCATTGCAAGTCAGTAGACCATGTTCCTTAACCAATTCAAAGCCATGTATCAATGCATCCGAATAGCTTTGCACTTCTTTGGTGGCTGGTGACGTAACTGCGTGAAGCGATAATCCAGCTTTGTATAGTTCATCATGTGTTGTGATAATACTTTCTACAGCGGAACTGTCTTTTGCCTCTTGCAAGGACAGTGTATTTATTAAAATAATAGTATTAGGAATTGATAAGACTGCTCCTTTCAACTCCGCAAGTCTACGATGCGCTTTCGCCACCTGCCTTAAAACAGCTTTTGTTTCAACATCTTGCTTGAGTGGTAAAATGGGTATTTGATACATATTTATCGTTTAATATGGTTGCGCACAAATATATAAAGAAAAATACAATTCCTTTATATATCAGGATGAATATATAAAGAAAAATGCAATTCCTTTATATATCAGGATGAATGTATAAAGACACTTGATTTCAATAAAAAAATCCCATAAACTACTGTTCATGAGATTTTCGAAGTGTGGGCCATCTTGGGCTTGAACCAAGGACCTCCAGATTATGAGTCTGTTGCTCTAACCAACTGAGCTAAAAGCCCGCATTTCCTATATCGGAATGCGGGGCAAAAGTAAGTGTTCTTTCTGAAATACGCAAGTGTTTTTACGAAAAAATATAGAACGTGTGGCATATTTGCAATTTTATCGTACTTTCGCAGTTGTAAAGTAAATAAGAAGAGAAAGAGATGATTGACCAAGGCACAATTGATAGAATATTGGACGCTGCACAAATTGTGGATGTGGTTTCGGAATTTGTTACGCTACGCAAACGAGGAGTTAACTACGTGGGATTGTGTCCTTTTCATAATGAAAAGACGGCATCGTTCAGCGTTTCGCCATCCAAAGGTTTGTGTAAATGTTTTAGTTGTGGCAAGGGAGGTAATGTGGTACACTTCATTATGGAGCACGAACAACTGTCGTACTACGAGGCATTGAAGTTCCTTGCCAAGAAATATAACATAGAGATTAAGGAGCGTGAACTCACTCACGAAGAAAAACAAGCGCAAAATACTCGAGAGAGTATGTTTATTGTTAATGAGTTCGCACGCGATTATTTTCAGAACATATTGACAAACCACGTAGATGGAAAGGCGATTGGTTTGGCTTACTTCCGACAGAGAGGTTTTCACGATGACATTATCAAGAAATTCCAACTCGGCTTTAGCACAGAGAGCAGGGATGCTTTGGCACAAGAAGCTTTGCGCAAAGGCTATCAAAAAGAATTTATTGTCAAGACCGGAGTATGCTATGCTACCGACGAAGGAACCCTGCGCGATAGGTTTTGGGGCAGAGTAATGTTCCCTGTGCACACACTTTCGGGCAAAGTAGTTGCTTTTGGTGGACGTGTGCTCAAGACAGATACCAAGACAGCTAAGTACGTCAACTCTCCCGAATCGGAAATCTATCATAAGAGTAGCGAGTTGTACGGCATTTATTTTGCCAAACAAGCTATCGTAAAACAAGACCGTTGTTTTTTGGTAGAGGGATATACAGATGTTATCTCTATGCATCAAGCAGGAGTAGAAAATGTAGTGGCTTCGTCGGGCACTTCGCTCACGGGTGGACAGATAAGACTTATCCATCGGTTCACAAACAATATAACAGTTCTTTATGACGGCGACATGGCGGGTATCAAAGCTTCTATTAGAGGTATCGATATGTTGTTGGAAGAAGGAATGAACATCAAAGTGGTGTTACTTCCCGATGGGGACGACCCCGATTCGTTCGCCCGCAAGCACAACGCAAACGACTTTCAAACTTATATCACCGCACATGAGATGGATTTTATTCGTTTCAAAACAAATCTATTGCTCGAAGATGCCGGCAAAGACCCGATTAAGCGAGCAGGCTTGATTACCGATATCGTAAAGAGCATTTCTGTCATTCCCGAAGCGATAGTACGTACCGTATATATTAAGGAGTGCAGCCAATTGCTCCGTGTAGACGAAAAGCTGCTCATGGCAGAGATAAATAAGATTAAAGAAGGATTGGCAGAGAAATCGGATAGAAATTATTCAAACAACAATCAACCCGTTCCACCGGAATTGTTGGGAGAAACACCTCCCGAGGAACTTTATAATTCGTTCATTCCTCAAGAAGGAAAAGAAGGTAGAGAATTTTATAAAAATGAGTTGCTAATACTTCAAACTCTTATTCGATATGGCGAACGAGTAATGTGCAATGTAGAAGCAGAAGATGGAACTCAACATCCTATCACCGTGATAGAATATATCATGGCAGATCTTAAACAAGATGATTTGGCTTTCCATAATCCACTTCATCGAAAAATACTTGTTGAGGCTGCCGAACATATCAAGGATAGTAACTTTGTAGCTGAACGATATTTTCTTAATCATTCCGACGAAGGCATCAGTAAGTTATCAGCCGAATTGGCAGCCGAACGCTACGAATTGAGCAAGTATCATTTCAAGACAAGTAAAGTTGTGACGGACGAGGAACGTTTAGTCGACATCGTGCCGCAATTGATGGTAGACTTTAAAAATGCTATCGTAGAAGAGGAACTTGTTCATGTACTTCGTGCACTTCAAGACCCGGAAAACGCCAAAGATCAGAATAAATACACAGCTATCATGAAACGCTACAAAGATATGCGCGAAGTGCTCAATGTGATGGCAAAACGATTAGGAGATAGAGTAGTCAATCCAAAAGGATAATAAGGAATCAAATGAAAGAAATAAACGATACGGAAAGTAAACGTTGGAAAGTGATTAGCAGTGAATATCTCCATCGAGAACCTTGGCTCACTGTTAGAAAAGAACGTACGGAATTACCGAACGGCAATCAAGTACCGGCATTCTATGTATTGGAATATCCCAATTGGGTGAATACCATTGCAATAACCAAAGCTGGGGAATTTGTACTCATTCGTCAGTATCGGCATGGATTGGGCAGGGTAGATTGGGAACTTTGTGCCGGAGTGTGTGAAAAAGAAGATGCTTCGCCACTCATTTCCGCCCAACGGGAATTACTTGAAGAAACAGGCTATGGAAATGGCGATTGGACAGAATATATGCAAATATCAGCGAACCCAAGTACTCAAAGCAATATGACTTATTGCTTTTTGGCAATTAATGTAGAAAAGGTTTCGGAACAACATTTAGAAGCTACCGAAGACATCAGCGTACATCTATTGTCGAAAGCTGAAGTAAAAGAGTTGCTCCAAAAGGATGAGATGAAGCAAGCTCTCATGGCTGCTCCTTTATGGAAATACATGGCTAATAACCAATAGCAAGGAGAATATAAAAATAGATAGTACTTGCAAACAATCAAAAAATAGTTTACTTTTGTTCTATATAAAATGAAGGGGAAAATAAAAATCAATTAAAAGGAAATGATATGATAGACGTAAACAACTGTTTAAGTGAAGCACAAGACAAGATGGACATGGCAATCATGTATCTTGACGAATCATTGGCACACGTACGTGCAGGTAAGGCAAACACAAGAATACTTGATGGTATTCGTGTAGATTCTTACGGTAGCATGGTGGCTTTGAGTAATGTGGCTGCCATCAGCACGCCGGATGCTAAAAGCATAGTTATCAAGCCTTGGGATAAGAGTATGTTCAAAATAATAGAGAAAGCTATTATTGATTCGGAAGTAGGCATTATGCCGGAGAACAATGGTGAAGTACTCCGTTTGGGCATTCCTCCATTGACCGAAGAGAGACGTAAAATATTAGCTAAACAATGCAGCAAAGATGGCGAAACGGCAAAGATTAGCGTTCGCAATGCTCGTAGAGATGCTATTGATATGCTAAAGAAGGCACAAAAAGAAGGTTTAGGCGAAGATGAAGAAAAAGATGCTGAAGCCAAGTTGCAAAAAGTACACGACAAGTTTATCAAAAAGGTAGACGAGATGCTGGCTGCTAAAGAAAAAGAAATAATGACGGTATAATCAACCGCAATAAAATAGATGCACGGATTAGTAATAAAGAACACAGGAAGTTGGTATCAGGTAAAAACTGATGACGGAAGGTTTATCGAATGCAAAATTAAAGGTAACTTTAGGCTGAAAGGCATCAGAAGTACTAATCCTATCGCAGTGGGAGACCGTGTAGAAATAATCATTAACAATGAAGGCACGGCTTTCATTTGTGAAATAGACGACCGCAAAAACTATATTGTGCGCCGTTCGTCCAATCTCTCTAAACAGTCGCATATCTTAGCGGCTAACCTCGATCAGTGTATGTTGTTGGTAACTGTAAACTATCCACAAACATCGACTATCTTCATCGACCGTTTTCTTGCTTCGGCAGAGGCTTATCGAGTGCCGATGAAGTTGGTTTTTAATAAGGTGGATGCTTACAACGAAGACGAGATGCGTTATCTCGAAGAGTTAATAAAACTCTATACCCACATTGGCTATCCTTGTTTTAAAATTTCTGCTAAAGAAGGAGATGGAATAGAGAATATTAAAAAAGAACTAGCAGGAAGCGTTACTCTTCTTTCCGGTCATTCGGGCGTAGGCAAGTCTACCTTTATCAATGCTTTATTACCTGATATAGGGGCAAGAACAGCCGAAATATCTACCTATCACAACAAAGGAATGCACACGACCACTTATTCCGAAATGTTCCCCGTCATGAACGACGGATATATTATCGATACTCCGGGCATCAAAGGTTTTGGCACATTCGATATGGAAGAGGAAGAAGTGGGGCACTACTTTAAAGAAATATTTCAATTCTCCAACAAGTGTAAATACAATAACTGCACCCATCGTCACGAACCGGGTTGCGCAGTAAGAGATGCAGTCGAAAATCACTTAATCAGCGAGTCGCGCTACACTTCCTATCTAAATATGTTGGAAGACAAAGAAGAAGGCAAGTATAGAGCTGCTTACTAAATCATTAATATCCTGCAATCTTTGCTATTCGTTTAGGAATATCGGTATTATCCAGTGCACCATTGAACGCTTCTGCTCCTACACCAATAGCATAAATAGGCACATATCCTGCGGTATGGTTATGACTTCCCCAATGAAGCAACGCAATCTTATTGAGTATTTTGATGGCAAGCGCGCCTATCGGTTCATCGGAAGCATAGAGACTTTTGGACATTTCGCCGTTGCGTTGCACAAAAGAACGGTTGTACTCCTCTTTCAGTAGTTGTTCTTGTTCAGGAGTTAGTTGTACTGTGTCCCAAAAGCCTAAATTCGTTTTTAGCAATTCGCGCACTTTTTCCCAAGTCACCTTATAATCATTTTCTTGTTTAAGTTCTTGTATTTTAGCAGTAAGAGCTTCTTGAGAACAACGTTGATTGGCTAATTTAGCAAAGTCTGTTTTATATTCACGAGTACCACCGAGAATAATACCTCCCGTTTCGTGGTCGGCAGTTACAATTAAGAGCGTTTCGTCTGCATGTTTGAGATAAAAATCGTAAGCCACCTTTATTGCTTTATCAAAGTCTATTACATCTCTAAATGCCGTACATCCATCATTAGCATGGCAAGCCCAATCAATTTTTCCGCCTTCGAGCATCAAAAAGAAACCTTTTGGTGAATTTTTACTTAGAAAATTGATGGCACATTCTGCTATTTGAGGTAAAGTGAGGTCATTTTCTTGATAGTCAATAGCGTAAGGCATACAAGTGGGATGTATTTCGTCTTTTGGCGTTAATACAATTTTCGAACTGCTCGCACTCTTAGCGTTAAAATCATCGTAACCTTTAGCAAAGGTATAGCCGGCATCGCCGATAAGCGTGATAAGATTGGGAGCTTTTGGATTGTTCTTGTCAGTAAGTTTGATAAATCCTGAACCCGCAAAGAAGTCAAATCCGGATTTTGCTAAATCAGTTCCTATTTCATACGTTTTTTTTCGAGTAGATTGGTGAGCGTAGAAAGTTGCGGGCGTAGCATGATCGATACTTACATTGGTAGCTATTCCTACTTTCTTACCTGCTTTTTTAGCTTTCTCAGCAATAGATTCCAATGAGTTCTTATGATCAGCGTCCATGCCGATAGTGCCGCCGGAAGTTTTAAATCCCGAAGCCATAGCCGTACCTGCTGCTGCCGAACAAGTAACAGAATTGGAAGCTGCATAAGTATTAACCATGCTGGAAACGGGAAATTGAGTAAACAGCAATGGCACTATGCCTATTTTCCCTTCTTTCTCGGAAAGATACATTTGCGTACCGTTTACTTGGTTCACACCCATTCCGTCACCAATAAAATAGAACACATATTTAGCTTGCTTGGTCTTAGCTTCACTGCTTTGTGGAAGAAAACAGCAAACGGTAAATAATGCGATGAGAATAAATCTAAAATGTTTCATTTTATAGTTTTTTTATCCAACAATCCATTTAGCTCCCTTGCCGCAACTGCGATAAATCAACCATACAAACAGCCACGAGACACCGAAAGCAACCACGGCTGCCATCGGTATTTGCAGACAGATGGGAATGTTTATGATTCGCATCAATATCACGGATGGTCCGGTGAGGAAGTAGTGTACCATATAAATGCCAAAGCCGCACATAGTAAGGTTGGCAAGCATTTTCTTTATTGATTCGGAGCGAACGGTCACTTTCTTTGCTAACATAAATACCGGAATGGTCATCATGACCACATTGAGAGAGCAATAAGTGAAGAAGAGTTCCAGTAAAGTATCGGAATATTCCGGTAATGCGGTGATATGACGGAAACCGATAAAGGTGACTGCATAACCTATCGCAAACATAGGAATGCCGATTGCCAAGGTCTTGCTTACAGACCAATCTATGTTGCGAAGATAATGGCCTAACAACAGATATCCGTTGAAGCCGGCAAAGGCGTAGAGCATACCGAACGAATTCCACGAACAAGTACCCCAAAGATATTCCGAAACGAACTGATTATAATAAGGTAGAAGCAAAGTTACTCCCCATACTGACAGAAATATCAACTTAGCTTTCTCGGATGCCTTTTCTACCCATGCGGAGAAGATGGGCATATATAGGTAGATGCCGATGAGCAGATAGATATACCACATATGCACCGCCATGATGGAAAAGTTGAATGGAATTTGCAGGATGTAGCCTATCGAAACCGAAAGGGACTGTCGCATAGCTTCCTCGCCCGAATAAGGGAAGAAGTCGAGAATAATTTCCGGCTTCAATCCCAACAATCCCGTAATCCAAGGAAAGAGGTTATAAACCACCGACCAAATGAGAAAGGGGAAGAAAATGCGGGGAATCCTTCTTTTGTAGAAAACGGAGGCTTCGCCTCGCACAGGCAAGAGCAAAGCTCCGGTAATCATTACGAATAAGGGGACGCACGGACGTAGAAACGCACCATAAGCAGCACCCCAAAATTTAATTTGGTCAATATTGGGTGCTGTTCCCGGATAGAAATTAAAAGGATCGGAGCAATGACAGCACACCACCATGAACATGGCGAAAAAGCGTACCACATCGAGCCATACAATATGCCGGGGTTTAGTGAGTTCCATGCGTGTTGTTCAGCGTTATTTGCAACCTATACAGATTGGTTTGATTTGTTTAAAGAAGTCGTTGCCTTTGTCGTCCACCAAAATGAAAGCGGGGAAATTTTCTACTTCAATCTTCCAGATAGCTTCCATTCCCAATTCGGGATATTCCAGACATTCTACTTTCTTAATGTTGTTCTGCGCAAGGATAGCTGCGGGTCCGCCAATACTTCCCAAGTAAAATCCGCCATGCTTTTGGCAAGCGTCGGTTACTTGTTGGCTGCGATTTCCTTTGGCAATCATAATCATGCTACCGCCGTTCTCTTGAAACAGATTAACGTAAGAGTCCATACGTCCTGCGGTGGTTGGACCAAACGAACCGGAAGGCATTCCCTGTGGAGTCTTTGCCGGACCGGCGTAATAAATAGGATGATCTTTCACATATTGAGGAAGTCCCTCGCCATTATCTATACGTTCTTTCAGCTTGGCATGAGCAATGTCGCGTCCCACAATGATGGTTCCATTCAAACTCAAACGGGTGGAAACGGGATATTTGCTTAGTTCTTTGAGAACCTCTGCCATCGGACGGTTAAGGTCTATCTTCACGGCATTACCTTCGCCTGCTTCGCGCAATGCTTGGGGAATATATTGTCCGGGGTTATCTTCCATCTTTTCTATCCAAATACCATCTTTATTAATTTTCGCCTTTATATTACGGTCGGCAGAGCACGATACGCCTAAGCCTACGGGACAAGAAGCTCCGTGACGAGGTAAACGAACAATACGAATATCGTGCGCAAAATACTTTCCACCAAACTGTGCGCCTAAGCCCATACGTTGAGCTTCCAACAATACTTCATTTTCTAATTCAATATCACGAAAAGCTTGTCCGCCTTCGTTGCCTTTAGTAGGCAAATTGTCGTAATAGTGAGCCGAGGCCAATTTTACTGTTTT
>JAVVPX010000016.1:0-31393 GCA_036655555.1 Bacteroidaceae bacterium
CTATAGGAACGCTCATTACCTATATTATCATCCGTTTTTATTTCTTGTTCTATCTTATTACCATTTACAATATAATCGTATAAAGATTCACACATTCTGGTTGTCCTATACCAATCTTCTCGAATATAGCCTTGTGTAATCCGATGGGCTGACGAATGATTTAGAGCAAAGGCAATATCATCATCAGTATATCCAAGTTCATTCCTGCATATTGTGGCGAATGAGTGCCTAAATGTGTACGAACTCATCCTTTCCATTCCATAAAACTTACATAATCTAGCTATTCCAATATTAACTCCAGCATTAAAGCTATCAAAATTATTAAACTTAGTAAAAAAGTTTAAATAATACCCACTTCCCTTTTCTGACTTATATTTTTGTACAAGCTCTTTTATACATTCAGGTATTGGGAGTTCAAAATAAGCATTATCCCTCCTACTCCCTTTTGTTTTGCATCTATTATATCTTATTGTATCATCGCTGCACATACTTTCCGTGAGAGAATATAAATCTGCTGTACTTATTCCGCCTAAATATAGCATTAGCGATGCAACATCTCTTCCGATTTCTTCCGACTGAATAGCCATCTTTGTAGGAGGAAGAGCTAAATTCATAAATTGTCTTATCACATCAACGCTTACGGATTTCTTTTCAGGTAAATCAGCTTCGGGTATTTTTATACGCAAGAATGGGTTACTTTTTATTCTAATAACATCTCTGTCTTCATCGTTTAAGTCAAGCATTGCTTTTTTGAATACTTGTCTTATACATACAGGGTACATCTCTTTTGCTCTAGCTGTGTTAGAAAGGGAAGCTATCCAATTCTCTAAAGTCTTTCTTGTAAGCATTGAAAACATAATTCTATCAGTGCCTATAAATCTTTCCAAATGCCCTATTGCTAGATAGTAATTTTTCGCATTACGCTCTTGCCCACGATTATACATCGCACCGGTGAATTTCTTCGCATATTCGCTAAAACAGACATCCTCGTCTATCGAGTTAATATAAGAGATAATTTCCTGCACAGTCCAATTTTTCGCATCTGCCTTATTAAGTTTCTCCACATATTCCGCAATAGTATTTGCGCAATACTTGTTTATATATATATCTTTAAAAACTCCATTCACATCCGGAGAATCAGATATCTTATCTGTTTTAATATATCCGTTATTCCTTTTATGGGTAACTTTTATGTAAACAGTGTACAATCCATCACTTCGCTTGTACTTAATGCATGCCTTAAATGTAGCCATATATTAGTCTATTTTATTAGTGCGCTCTTAGTGCGCACCACTTTGCAAAGATAGTATTTTTTAGTGCGCAAACAAGTACATTCCGCACAAAAAACCGTGTAAAACCATTATAAACAAATAAGGCGTACACAGCAACAATATGCCATATACGCCTTATACCATGCTATTTTAGCGATTTACCCTAGTCTTCCAAGGCAGCTTGTGCCGCCGCTAAACGTGCGATTGGCACTCTAAAAGGTGAGCAACTGACATAGTTTAAACCTACTTTATGGCAGAACTTCACAGATGATGGTTCACCTCCGTGTTCTCCACAAATACCGCATTTCAAATCAGGACGAATACTGCGACCTTTCTGAGTTGCCATACGAATCAATTGTCCTACACCATTTTGGTCTAACACTTGGAATGGATCGACTTTTAGAATCTTCTTTTCCAAATAAACAGGGAGGAAAGAAGCGATATCGTCACGAGAATAACCAAAAGTCATTTGAGTTAAGTCGTTAGTACCAAAAGAGAAGAACTCTGCGGAAGAAGCGATGCGATCAGCTGTTAATGCAGCACGAGGAATCTCTATCATTGTTCCTATCTTGTACTCAATAGAATCTCCTTCTTCGGCAAACAAAGCTGCAGCTTCTTTGCGAATTATTTGTTCTTGTTCTTTGAACTCATATAAAATACCGGTTAGCGGAACCATGATTTCGGGGAATGTTACTATTCCTGCTTTCTTTAAATCCAAAGCTGCACCAAGAATAGCACGTGTTTGCATTTGAGTAATCTCAGGATAAGTATTTCCTAAACGACAACCACGATGACCTAACATTGGGTTCTGCTCGCGAAGGGCTTCCACACGTTTTTGAATATCCTTTAGAGAAAGTCCCATCACGGTAGCCATCTCTTGTTGACCTTTCTCATCATGAGGAACAAATTCATGCAAAGGAGGATCGAGCAAGCGGACGGTTACAGAACAACCTGCCATTGCTTTAAAGATTCCCTTGAAATCTTCTTTCTGATAAGGAAGTATTTTAGACAAAGCTTTGCGACGTCCTTCTGCGTCTTCCGACAAAATCATTTCACGCATTGCCTTAATCTTTTCTCCTTCGAAGAACATATGTTCCGTACGACAAAGACCAATTCCTACTGCTCCAAATTTACGAGCTACTTCTGCATCATGAGGAGTATCAGCATTCGTGCGAACTTGCAGTTTGGTGTATTTATCAGCAAGTGTCATTAGTTTAGCAAAGTCGCCCGACACTTCTGCGGCAATCGTATCTACTTTACCTTTGATTACTTGTCCCGTAGTTCCATTCAAAGAAATGAAGTCTCCTTCATTAAGTTTCACTCCGTCTACTTCAACTGTTCTTGCTTTGTAGTCAATATTTAGTTTGCCTGCACCAGAGACACAACATTTACCCATACCACGAGCCACAACTGCCGCATGAGAGGTCATACCACCGCGAGCGGTGAGAATACCTTCAGCAACTTGCATTCCGGCAAGGTCTTCGGGGGAAGTTTCGATGCGAACCATCACGATTTTTTTACCCTCTGCATGCCATTTAGCAGCATCATCGGCAAAGAAAACAATCTGACCGGTAGCAGCTCCCGGAGAAGCAGGCAAACCTTTAGCTATTACATGAGCTTTTTTGAGTGCGTCCTTATCGAACACCGGATGAAGAAGTTCATCTAATTTATTAGGTTCAACACGCATCAAGGCTGTCTTTTCGTCAACCATTCCTTGGCTGAGTAAGTCCATTGCTATTTTAACCATTGCCGCACCGGTACGCTTACCATTACGAGTTTGCAAGAACCATAGTTTACCATCTTGAACGGTAAATTCCATATCCTGCATATCACGATAATGGTTCTCCAACTTAGTCTGCAAAGTATCTAATTCTTTATAGATTTCGGGCATTGCCTCTTCCATAGAAGGGAATTGAGTAGCACGAACATCTTCAGACACACCTGCTAAAACAGCCCAACGTTGCGAACCTTCCTTTGTGATTTGTTGTGGGGTACGAATACCTGCTACAACATCTTCGCCTTGTGCATTAATCAAATATTCACCATTAAACAAGTCTTCACCTGTTCCTGCATCGCGAGAGAAACAAACTCCGGTAGCCGAAGTGTCGCCCATATTACCAAATACCATCGCTTGAACGCTAACAGCTGTTCCCCATTCTGCCGGTATGCCTTCCATTTTTCTGTAAAGAATAGCACGTTCATTCATCCATGAATCAAACACAGCACAGATAGCTCCCCATAATTGTTCGTAAGCGCAAGTTGGAAAATCGTGTCCTGTTTGCTTCTTCACTGCTGCCTTAAATTTAGTAACAAGAACTTTCAAATCAGCAACCTCTAATTCATTATCCAACTTGACTCCCTTAGCAGCTTTCACCTCTTCGATGATTGCTTCAAACGGATCCATATCTTCTTTATTAGTTGGCTTCATGCCCAACACTACATCTCCGTACATTTGCACGAAACGACGATATGAATCCCATGCAAAACGAGCATTTCCCGTTCTACGAGTTAATCCTTCTACTACTTCGTCGTTAAGTCCTAAATTAAGGATAGTATCCATCATTCCCGGCATAGAAGCACGAGCCCCTGAACGAACAGAAACTAACAATGGGTTTTCAATATCTCCAAATTTGGATTTCATCAAAGTCTCAAGATGTATAATTGCTTTTTCGACTTCGCTTTTTAATAAGCCTACCACTTCCTGCTGTCCTATTTCGAAATATTCATTGCAAACGTCTGTAGTAATAGTGAATCCGGGAGGAACAGGTACTCCAATTAGATTCATTTCAGCAAGGTTTGCACCCTTACCTCCTAATAGATTACGCATATCGGCTTTACCTTCTGCATGACCGTTACCGAAGAGGTATACTCTTTTCTTGTCCATAAGTATGTGTTTAAAGTTTAAATGTAATTCTTTATGAGGGCAAAGCTAATTATATTTTATATAAAAGAAAAGGTTTTGCCAAAAATATATAAAATGAATTGCGATTGTTTTTATAGACATCCCTTACTCGAAGGTACTTCATAGTGATAAATGTCTCTTTTTACAGCCATTTTCAATGCACGTGCCAAAGCTTTAAAAATACCTTCAATCTTATGATGTTCATTTTGTCCTTCAGCTTTTATGTTTAAGTTCATGTGTGCAGCATCGCTAAGTGATTTAAAAAAATGCAGAAACATCTCGGTAGGCATCTCTCCTATCTTCTCTCGTTTAAAGTCTGCGTTCCATACCAACCATGCACGTCCACCAAAGTCGAGGCATACTTGACAAAGACAATCGTCCATTGGTAACGAATAGCCATAACGTTCTATACCTCGCTTGCTACCTAACGCTTGGTAAATACATTCGCCCAAGGCGATAGCTGTGTCTTCTATTGTATGATGCTCATCTACTTTTAAATCTCCCTTTACTTGAATAGTTAAATCCATACCGGAATGTTTACCTATCTGCTCTAACATATGATCAAAGAAGCCTAAACCTGTAGAAATATCGCAACTACCTGTACCATCCAAATTAAGACGGACTAAAATGTCTGTTTCTTTTGTGGTACGACGTACTTCGCCCGTTCGCTCACCGGCAAATAAATATTCAGTCACCTTGTCCCAATCGGAAGTTGATAGCACACAAACGTTTTCTAATCCTTTTTCTTTTAGCAAGTCAATGGAATCTTGCAAATAAATAGCCTTACAACCTAAATTCTTTGCTAACTCCACATCAGTAGGACGGTCGCCTATCACATAAGAATGTTCCAAATCGTAATCTCCATTTGTATATTTGCCCAACATTCCGACACGTGGTTTACGAGTAGGCGCATTATCTTGAGGCATACTTCGGTCTATCAGTATATCATCGAAAGTTACCCCTTCATTTTCGAAGGCTTTCAGCATTTTGTTATGTGCTCCCCAAAAAGTTTCTTCGGGAAACGAAGCCGTACCCAAACCATCTTGATTGGTCACCATCACCAAATCAAAATCTAGTTTACTACGAATAAAGCCTATATTCTTAAATATCTTGGGATAAAATTCTAGTTTTTCCAACGAATCCAATTGATAATCAATGGGAGGCTCTATTACCAACGTCCCGTCTCTATCTATAAAGAGTGCTCTTTTCATTTCGTTATATATTTGGTTAATGCCTCAATCAACTTATCATTTTCCGCTCTTGTCCCCACTGTGATGCGCAAACAATCTCTACATAAAGCAATAGAACTACGGTTGCGAACAATAATACCTTCGCTTACCAAATAAGCATAAATTTTCTTAGCATCCGTCACTTTGGCCAAAAAGAAATTAGCATCCGAAGGATAAATATGCACGGTGCAAGCTAACTTTCCAAATGCTTCTTTCAAAACGGTTCTTTCGCTTATCAATGTCTTTACCCATCGATTTACTTCATGATACTGACGCAGCATTTCGATAGCCTGCTTTTGAGTCAATAAGTTTACGTTATAAGGATACTTAATCTTTGTTAGTAATCCGATAATCTCTGTCGAAGCAAATGCCATACCCAAACGAATGGCAGCACACCCCCAAGCTTTAGAGAATGTTTGCAAAATAATTAAGTTCGGATATTTACTTAGTTCGCTCGAGAAAGAGGGTTCTTCGGAGAAATCGTTATAAGCTTCATCCACGATTACTAAACCTTCAAACTCTGCAAGCACCTTTTCTATTTCTTTTCGGCAAAGATTATTGCCTGTTGGATTGTTGGGTGAGCAAAGAAAGATAAGTTTCGTCCGTTCATCCGTAGCTGCAAGCAGCGATTCTGCCGAGAATTGAAATTTATCATCTAATAGCACTTTTCTATATTCCACATCATTAATTTCTGCACAGACTTGATACATACCGTAAGTAGGGTCAATAGCTACCACATTGTCTACTCTTGGTTCACAGAAAGCACGAAATACTAAATCGATGGCTTCATCGCTACCATTACCCAAAAAGATATTTTCTACTTCAACCTTCTTTATAGGAGCAAGCGTAGCTTTTAAGTCACGTTGCATAGGATCGGGATAACGATTATGAGGATTGTTGTATGGATTCTCGTTTGCATCCAAAAAAACAGATGCTTCCACACCTTTATATTCATCGCGTGCCGAAGAATAAGGTTTCAATTCCCAGATGTTTTTGCGAGTTAGTTCTTTTAAGTTTTTCATGTCATCTACTATTTATTTACTCTTTAAACGAAGAGTGACTGCATTCTTATGTCCACATAATTGTTCATTAGCTGCCATTACTTCGATAGCCGGTCCTATTGATTCTATTCCTTCGCGAGTGATTTCTTGAAAAGTTATCTTGCGAATAAAGCTATCCAAACTCACTCCGCTATAAGCTTTAGCATATCCATTGGTAGGAAGTGTATGATTAGTTCCGGAAGCATAATCTCCTGCACTTTCGGGCGATAACGAGCCCAAGAATACTGAACCGGCATTTATTATCCGTTCCGCCACTTCCCGATAGTCCTTAGTTTCTATAATCAAATGTTCGGGAGCATACTCATTAGTCATCGCTACTGCTTCGTCCATCGTGTTCACTAAGATAAGTTTACTGTTTGCCAACGACTTTTCTGCAATTTCTCTACGCGGTAAGCGTCTTAATTGTTGCTCTACTTCTTCTTCCACCCTTTTTATCAATGCAGCGGAAGTACTTATTAACATCGCTTGACTGTCAATTCCATGTTCTGCCTGTGATATAAGGTCAGCAGCCACAAAAGATGGATTAGCAAATTCATCGGCAAGAACTTCTACTTCCGACGGTCCGGCAGGCATATCGATAGCAACATCATGTAAAGAGACTAATTGCTTTGCAGCTGTTACGTATTGATTTCCGGGACCAAATATTTTATAGACCTTGGGAATACTTTCCGTACCATAAGCCATCGCTGCGATAGCTTGTACCCCTCCTACTTTGAATATTTTGTTCACTCCCGCTAGTTTAGCGGCAAACAAAATAGCAGGATTGATTTTTCCTTGTTTGTTGGGAGGCGTACAAAGTATAATCTCTTTGCAACCCGCAATGCGTGCCGGAGTAGCTAACATAAGTACAGTAGAAAACAACGGAGCTGTTCCGCCGGGAATATATAAGCCCACCTTCTCTATTGCAATTGCCTTTTGCCAACAAGTTACGCCGGGGAGTGTTTGTACTTTCTTTCCCTCAAAACGTTGCGCTTCATGGAATGTTTCTATATTATGTTTTGCTAACAGAATAGCAGCTTTTAGCTCAATAGAAACCAACACATCGGCTTCATCTATCTCTGCTTTACTTACGCAAAGGCTGTCTAATTCCACTTTATCGAAAACAGATTCACACTCCAGCACTGCTTTATCACCTTCTGCTTTTACTCGATTGAGTATTCCGTTTACCGTCTCCGTTAGGTTAACAGCATTCAAGGCAGGACGTTTTAGTATTTCGCTCCAAGATGTTCTCTCCGGATAGTTTATTTGTATCATCGTCTTTTATATTATCATCTTTTCGATAGGCAACACTAAAATACCTTCTGCTCCCAATGATTTCAATTTGCCAATAATCTCCCAAAAACGTTTTTCATCAAGTACAGTATGCACCGAACTCCATCCTTCTTTAGCTAACGGCATCACCGTTGGACTTTTCATACCGGGAAGACATTCGATGATGGCTTGCAAATTGTTGTTAGGCGCATTCATTAGCACGTATTTTTTATCTTCGGCTGTTTTTACAGCGTCAATGCGGAAAAGTAGTTCATTGAGCACTTCTTTCTTTTCTGCGCTCATTCCTTTAGTACCAATCAGCAAAGCTTCGGATTTCATGACCACTTCCACTTCTTTCAAACGATTGCTCACCAAAGTGGAACCGGAACTTACAATATCGAAAATAGCATCTGCCAGACCAATACCGGGCGCAACTTCTACCGAACCGGTAATCACATGAATCTCTGTTGTTATACCTTTCGACTTCATAAAGTCTTTTAAGATGCCGGGATAAGAAGTAGCAATCTTTTTGCCATTAAACCATGCCAAACTATTGTATTCGGCATCTTTAGGAATAGCGAGCGACAATCTACACTTACTGAATCCCAAACGTTTTATTATTTCCGCATCTTCTTTTCGTTCCACATATTCGTTTTCGCCTACGATACCTAAATCTGCTACTCCGGTAGCTACCGATTGAGGTATATCATCATCGCGAAGAAACAATACTTCGATAGGGAAATTGGATGATTGTATTAACAACGTTCTTTTGGAAGAGCTTAACTTAATGTCTGCTTCTCCGAGTAGAGCCATTGTTTCTTCAAACAACCGACCCTTAGCTTGTACTGCAATTCTTAGCATTTCTTTTATTTATTATTGGTTATATTTTAACAAAAAAGGCTCACCATTACGGTAAGCCTTTTTATATCATTCTATACAAAATCATATCTGCCCACCGAATTATTCGTTAGGATGGTGATGATGATGTGTAGTTGTTCTAATCATATATTCTTTCTTTAATGCGACAAAAATAAACCAAACATTTGATATTACCAAATATTTATTACTAAATGTTTAGTTTAGCTAACAAATTTACATTATTTCTTTGCAGCTTCTTTCTTAGGACAAACAGTTTTGCATTCTTTTTTACATTCTTTCTTGCACTCTTTAGCTTGCGTACATTCCTTCTTGCATTCTTTCTTACATTCTTTAGCTTTGTCGCATTTCTTTTCGCATTGTTCTGTCTTTGCGCATTTTTTAGTTTTAGCATCTTGTGCGTTAACAGTAGCAAACATACCCATTGCAGCTACAAATGCTGCGCAAATCATAATCTTTTTCATCTTAATTGCATTTTAAATTAGTTATTCAACATCAGTAATAAAACTCTCTTTTTACACCGCAAATAAAGTGATTATTTTAATTCCTTGTTAGCTCTCTTTCCTTATCAATATATAATAAAAAACAAAAAATATAATTATTATGATTATCAGTGTTTTACAGCTTATTATTTAAGCTTTTTATAGTTCTCTAAACCGGTTTGTAAAAACTCAATATACTTGTTTATATTCTCATCATAAGCATACGACTTATTCAGAGGCATTCCTTCGTTATTAAGCAATACATAAAAAGGTTGAGCGTTTGCGCCAAACTTTGTCTGTTGTAGATAACTCCACTTATCCCCTACTGTTTTGAGCGTACGTTCTGTTCCATTTTCCATTACTTTCATGGGAGTAGGAAGATTCGTTTTATTATCTACATATAGCGTGATGAGTACATAATCGTTCTTGATAAGACTACCCACCTTGGGGTCTGTCCACACAGCAAGCTCCATCTTTCGACAATTAACACAACCATAGCCGGTAAAGTCGAGCATTACAGGTTTTCCTACTCGCTTAGCATATTCCATGCCTGCATTATAATCGTCGAACTGAGCATGTACTTCATCTTCGAAGAGATTAAAATCTTGCGTGGTCATAGGAGGAGCAAATGCACTCACTGCTTTCAATGGCGCACCCCACAAGCCGGGAATCATATACACCGCGAAAGCTAAAGAGACCATTGCCATAAAGAATCGGGGCACGGAGACTTTAGAATTATCATCATCGTGAGGAAACTTTATTTTACCCAAGAGATAGCATCCTAATAAGGCAAAGATGACAATCCAAAGAGATAAGAATGTTTCTCTATCAAGAATGCCCCAGCCATAGGCTAAGTCGGCTACAGAAAGGAACTTTAAGGCAAACGCTAATTCAAGGAAGCCTAAAACAACTTTCACCACATTCATCCATCCGCCCGACTTTGGCATCGATTTCAACCACGAGGGAAATAAAGCGAAAAGGGTGAATGGAAGAGCTAATGCCAACGCAAAGCCAAACATACCAATAGCAGGACCTGCCACGCTTCCGGTTGTGGAAACTTCCACTAACAGAAATCCGATGATAGGACCGGTACAAGAAAAGGAAACCAACGTAAGGGTAAATGCCATCAAAAAGATAGCAAGCAATCCGCCCGTTTTCTCTGCTTTACTATCTACTGCTGTGCTCCATGAGGAAGGAAGTGTTATTTCGAATGCTCCAAAAAAAGAAGCAGCGAATGCCACCAACATCAAGAAGAAGAGAATATTAAAAATTGCATTGGTAGAAAGAGAATTTAACGCACTCGCTCCAAAGATGGAGGTGATGATTAAACCAAGTCCTACATAGATAACAATAATAGAAAGTCCGTAAAGCCATGCGTCGCGAATACCTTTTTTCTTATTTTGCGAACGTTTCAAAAAGAAACTCACCGTCATAGGAATCACAGGCCATACGCAAGGAGTGAACAAAGCGAGCAATCCACCCAAGAAGCCGGTTATAAGGATATAAAGCCACGAATAGTTTGCCGGAGCTACTGCGCCACCAAAAGCATTCAATTGCGAGACAACGGGAGCCCAATAATCTGTTGTGCCGAACTGCGTGGGTGCAGCAATCAGTAAAGAGTCTGCCCTTGCAATAGTATCTTCTACTTCTATAGTCTCTTCTTGGGCATTAGATGTAGCCGCTAGCTTTCCTTTAAAACTAAAAGGTACGCGAGTGGGAGGCAAACAACTTTCGTCGTTACAAGCTCCGTATTCCAAATTACCTTCGAGCAAATAGTTTGCCTTGGTAAACTTTATTTTCTGAACAAAGGTGACTGTATGCTCATAAAAGCCTACTTTCATTTCGAACACTTTGTCGAACTGAACAATTTCTTTGCCTCGCCCCGTCAACTTACCTATTCGTTCAGCTCCTTGCAATTTATCGGTACTAAATGAAGCTGCCACCGGTCCGCCTTCGGGTACATTTACACTATATACGTGCCAACCTTTATCTATTTGCCCGGTAAAAAGTATCTCTGCTTGATTGTCTGTTGTTTCTTTTAACTCAGTTTTCCACTTTACCGGATTTACTATCTGAGCTTGAAGTCCCGCAACGAGATAAAACAAAGCTCCTAAAAGGAATGTTATTCTTTTCATCTAAAATTAGCTATTAAGACTCATAATCTACGCAAGCACGACTTTCTTTCACTGCAGCCAACAGTTTGCCGGCGGCTACGTGAGAGGGATGAGCAGCATAGAATTGCACATCTGCCAAAGAATCAAATTCACTATATAAAGCTATATCATAAACTTCCGCCGGATTGATATTAAAGTTAACTTCTATCTTTCGGATTACGGGTATTTTGGCGGGAAGAGCTTCGATAGCAGCCTTAAATTGCTTCATGATACTTAACTTTTCGTCCTTTGAATCCATCTCTTTCAACTTAAATAATACAATGTGCTTAACCATATCTTGTTATTTTAATTAATTTATATACATTTGTAACCGTAAGACTAGCATTTGGAATGCAAAATTAATTTATTTGTTCAAAATACACTATAAATACATGTTAATAATAGGTATAGCAGGCGGAACAGGTTCGGGAAAGACAACCGTCGTACGAAAAATCATTGAAAGCTTACCCGCAGGGGAAGTAGTGTTGTTGCCTCAAGACTCTTATTACAAAGATAGTAGTCATGTGCCGGTAGAGGAACGACAAAATATTAATTTTGATCATCCGGATGCTTTTGAGTGGAATTTGTTATCTAAACATATCACAATGCTCAAAGAAGGACATAGTATAGAACAGCCTACCTATTCGTACTTAACTTGTACCCGACAACCGGAAACTATTCATATAGAACCTCGAGAGGTGATTATTGTAGAGGGTATTCTTGCTCTTTGCGACAAGAAGTTACGTAGTTTGATGGACTTGAAAATTTTTGTAGATGCTGATTCCGACGAACGGCTTATCCGAGTTATTCAACGGGATATAGTAGAGCGCGGACGAACAGCCGAAGCCGTTATGGAAAGATATACACGAGTATTGAAACCTATGCACTTGCAATTTATAGAACCTACAAAGCGATACGCCGACTTAATTGTACCACAAGGTGGAGAAAACAAAGTAGCTATCGATATTCTTAGAATGTTTATAGAAAAGAACCTTGGAATAACAAAGTAATCATCAAAACCATGCGTAAACTCCTTCCCTTTCTTTTTATTCTGTTGACGTTAGCTGCCTGCAAACGTCACAAAGCAGGAGAAGTTGGAGGATACGATTTGCCGCAAATAAAAGACAGCGGAGAATTAGTAGTACTCACGCTTTATAATTCTACATCCTACTTTATTTATCGAGGAGAGCCAATGGGCTTTCAGTATGAATTGAGTCAACAATTTGCTAAATCGTTGGGATTAAAGTTAAGAGTGGAGGTAGCAACTAATCCGCAAGAATTAGTAAGTAGGTTGCTTGCGGGCGAAGGAGATATAATTGCCTACAACCTTCCCATCACTAAGAAACTGAAAAATAGTATTACATATTGCGGAGAGGATGTTATCACACACCAAGTTATTATTCAGCGTCAAAACAAGAAGTTAAAACCACTCAACGATGTAACGCAGCTTGTAGGCAAAGAGATATACGTAAAACCGGGAAAGTACTACACTCGCTTAGTCAATTTAAACAAAGAGTTGGGAGGAGGTATTGTTATACACAAAATAGAAAGCGACAGTATCACTACTGAAGATTTAATTACTCAAGTGGCACAGGGAAAAATAGATTATACCATAGCCGACAACGATATTGCAAAACTAAACAAGACCTATTATCCTAACCTAAACATCTTATTACCCATTAGTTTTGACCAACGAGCTTCGTGGGCAGTAAGACAAGATTGTCCGTTGCTGGCTCAAGCAGCCAATCAATGGAACGAAGAGAACAAAGCATCGGCAGCTTTCAAGGCTAGTACCAAAAGATATTTCGAGATGAGTAAAGGCTTTTATCATAGTCCTATCCTTTCTATCAAAGACGGAATGATATCCCATTTTGATAAACACTTTAAAAAGTATGCGAAACAAATAGATTGGGATTGGCGATTGCTTGCTTCGCTTGCCTATACAGAATCGAACTTCGACACTATGGCTGTTTCGTGGGCAGGCGCAAAAGGACTTATGCAACTGATGCCTGCAACGGCAAGAGCAATGGGAATACCCAAAGGGAAAGAGCACAATCCGGAAGAAAACATCAAGGCTGCGGTAAAATACATAGCAGCCACCAACAACCACCTAAGCATGATTGCCGACAAGCAAGAACGACTTAATTTTATTCTTGCCGCTTACAATGCAGGCTTAGGGCACGTTTACGACGCAATGGCATTGGCTCATAAATACGGAAAGAACAAATTCGTTTGGAAAGGGAATGTAGAGAATTTCATTCTGCTAAAGAGCAACGAAGAATACTTTACCGACCCGGTCTGTAAGAACGGATATTTCCGTGGAATAGAAACTTGTAACTTTGTAAACGAAGTGCAATCGCGCCACAAAGAATACAAAAAGAAAATCTCTTAATCCCCACAATTGATTCAGTTCTATTAGCTCTCTTTTGAAGAATTTAATTGTAAGTAAAGTCGCTATTTCGACCCTCAATAAAATGGTTCACCCAATCATTAAGAAGCCTCTAAAAAATCTTCCTTATTATTTTAAAAACGAACAGTATTATTTCAAAAGTCTTCCGTATTATTTTTTAGAACCATTTGATTCTTCTAAAAATAACAAAAGCGAATGTTGAGAGCAATATAGATATAAGTACAATAAGACTAAAAGCATTAGGCATTTCGCTTAGATGTATATCCACATTCATCCCATAAAAACTAGCAATCAACGTAGGCACCATCAAGATGATAGAGATGCTAGTCATACGTTTCATGATCGTATTCACATTGTTCGAAATAATAGAAGCAAAGGCATCCATTGTTCCTGTTAAAATATCGCTATAAATATTTACTGTATTATAGGCTTGCTTTAACTCAATGACTGCATCTTCCAACAGTTCAGGGTTTTGATAGTCTTTCTCTTGAAATATATTTTGCAACTTACCTACTAGCACTTCATTTCCACGTATAGATGTATTGAAGTAAACCAACGTCTTTTGCAGCTTCATTAGACGCAGCAAATCTTCGTTACGAATACTTCGTTCTAACTCTTTTTCAGCGGTAGATACATCATTGTTTATCAACTTCAAGTATTTAAGAAACCATACAGCCGATGAATAAAGTAGCCGTAAAATTAGTTCGTATTTGTTGCGAACTACCACTCCTTTACGTCGGGTATGCTCTATAAAATCGGGAATCATTTCAGTATGTTGATAGCAAATAGTAACGATAACCTCATTGTTGGTAATAATACCCATTGGGATAGTAATATAGGGAAGATTACCTTGTTGCTGTGGCAATGGAATACGAATAATAGTTAATAACCAATTACCTTCTGTCTCCGTACGCGGACGTTCATCAGCATCGGCAGTATCGGCTAAAAAAGATTCAGGAACTTTTAATTCTTGAGTTAAAAAATCAAAGTCTTCTTGACTGGGACATTCTACATTTACCCAGCAATTGGGCTGCCATTGTAGCTTTTCTACAAAGCCGGCTTCACAATAAAGATATTTTCTCATCTTATTGCCTCCTTTCCTTGGTTTAAGTTCGAAATAGAGGCATTTGATTTAGTAATGTCCCTATCGAATTAGTTAATACTATTGCACGTTCGTGGATTTGAATCGTCCATTTTTTTATTCTTTTATTAAAACGGTGCAAAGGTACATAAAACCTTTTAGAGGAAGATGCAATACGCTTTCCTTTTATATTTTTTTGTAGTTAAGTGGCAAGCTAAAGTTATCTAAGTTTAAAGCGAATAATAAATCTACTCCCCTTGCCCACTTCACTCTCTACGGTTAATGTTCCGTTATGAGCCTCTACAAAATCTTTAGAGATAGACAAGCCTAAACCGCTTCCTTGAACTTTAGTGCCGGGAACACGAAAATAACGGTCGAAGATACTTTGATGATAACGTAAATCTATTCCTTTTCCAAAGTCCTGAACATAGATTTCGATGCAGTCATTTTCTTCTTTTGCGCCGATAATAACACGTCCGTTTTCATTGGAGTAACGGATGGCATTGCTCAATAGATTGGTAATTACCCAAGCTATCTTTTCGCTATCCACAAATAGTTTGCTTATCTTTTCGGGATATTCAACTTCTATCTGACAGTTAAATTTATCTGCTTGAACACGATTAGCATTAATCGCATAGTTAATCAGTTCTATTGGTTTGGTAATCTTTGGCATCAATTGAAGTTTGCCTGCCTCAACTTGAGTCATATTTAGTAGTTCTCCGGTAATGCTCAATAATCTTTCGCTGCTTTCTTTTATGCTTTGCGAGAGTTGTCCCTGCTCATTGTTCAACGTTCCCACTCTCTTGTCTTCGAGCAATTGAAGGCTCATCATGATAGCCGAGATAGGTGTCTTTAGCTCATGCGAGATAGTGGAAATAAAAGTCGTTTTTGCTGAATCCAGCTCCTTGAACTCCGTAATATTTTTCAGTAAGACCACATCGCCAATATATCTTTGCTCTGTTTCGCCCGTATCAACAATTTTGATGGGGATATACTTTGCTTGGAAATAACTTTCCTTGTTATCCGCATATATTTTCAAGGGTTCTTTCTTATCTCCGGGAGTGACCAATTCTCGTATCAAGCGACGGAGTAAATCGTTCTTCAAAGAGATTTCGGGAGCCGATTTGTTGATAATATTTTCGCGTTTCAAGTTGAGAATATTCAAAGCCTCATCGTTCACGAAAACAATTTCTTTCTCTTTGCTCAATCCTATAATGGGTTCCGTGATGCTGTTGACAATAGCTTCAATATACTTTTTGCTGGAAAGTAGACTTGATAGCGAACTCATCCGATACTCATCCAAGCGTTCTGCCATGCTGTTGAACGAAGCCGAAACTTCGCCAAATTCTCCGGTTGAATCAAAATGAAGTCGCTTATTATAGTTACGGTTAGCTATTTCCATTATACCGCCGGTCAGTTCTTTGATAGGCTTTAAAATAGAACGAGGAAAGCGAATTAAAATGCCCAAAGTAATAAGTAGACAAAGGGCAAACATGATGCTTATCCACCATATTGCATTTTCTGCCGTCTGCTGCGCTACATGACTTTTGCGATATACCGAAGCCATATTTATGCTCATTATATCGTATAAATCCGTTCTAAGCGTCTGCACATTCTCAGCGTTTAAGTTGTTCTTCATTTCTTTGTAATGATTCGACAGCTTATCTGTAACTTCTTTTTCGTCTATCTCCGTTATGTTTTTCTTTTGCTTCTTAAGGTTATCTTCAAAACTTTGTGCAGCAGCCTTATCGAAATTGATATTTTCGAGTTCCGAAAGCATATTCCTTGCGTAATCCAACGAATTATTATTTTCTACATAAATATTTTGCGTGTCTCTACTTAATTTACTTACGTAGCTTACAGACAGAAGTCCCAACAACATTATCATTACAAAAAGAACTCCGATACCGTATGTGAGTTTGGTTTTTATTTTCATCTCTTTATCGTATATAAAATAACACAACTAATTGCAGGCTAAGATAATCAAATCTATATTAGCTTGCGAGAAAGTCTCTATTAATTTCTTATAATGTGGAACAGAAAAGTAAATCTGTGGCATTTTAAAAGTAGGGCTACCTATGCAAACTGTACTTATTTGTTTCTCTTTACATACTTTGAGAATACTCTCTATCACATTATTTGACTGAACTTGAACAACTTCTCCTCCCAACTCCGTCGCTAATTTAAAATGGTTTAATAGGTGACGTTGACTAGCCAAAGAAATACGATCCGGACTTTCTTTTGGCGTTTGAATATAAAGAGTTACAAACTTGGTACTGTAACGTGTAGCCAATCGAGCCGTCTTACGAATAATCTTTCGAGGAGTTTTCTCATTGCTGCTAATACAAGCAAGAAACTTCTCATGACGTAGACCAACACTTGAGATGACCATTTCATTTTCTACTTTCTTTTCTACTCGCAAAGCTACTTCTTTCAACGAAAGTTCGCGTAACTGCAAGATATGTTCTACCTTAAAGAAGTTCTCCAATGCCAACTGTATTTTTGTCGGACCATAAATTTTTCCTGCTTTCAGGCGAGCAATCAACTCTTCTGCCGTAAGGTCGATATTAACTACCTCATCGGCCTGTTCGAGTACGCTATCGGGCACACGCTCCTTCACCTCAATACCGGAAATTTGCTGCACTTCTTCGTTCAGACTTTCGATGTGTTGAATATTAATGGCACTGATTACATTTATTCCCTCGTCCAACAAAGCAATCACATCCATCCAACGCTTTTCATGGCTGCTTCCGTCCACATTCGTATGTGCTAACTCATCCACAATAACTATCTCCGGATGAATACGAATGATGGCTTGCAAATCCATCTCCTCTATTTCTTTTCCTTTATAGAAAATCTTACGACGAGGAATAACCGTTAAGCCATCTACTAAAGCTTCCGTTTCTATGCGTCCATGAGTTTCGATATAACCGATTTGTACGTCAACGCCATTCTTTAGAAGTTCATGAGCTTCCGTCAGCATCCTATATGATTTTCCTACCCCGGCAATCATACCTATATAAATCTTAAACTTACCTCTTCTCGACTTCTTAATGAGGTCTAAGAAATGTTGTACGCTTTGTTCTTTATTCATCTGTCTATTTATAAGCTTCTTCTAAAGCAATATTTAATTTTAAAACATTAATTTTTTCCGTGCCAAAGAAATTGAATAATGGCTTCTCTACAGCTTTGTCTACAATGGATTTTACTGCTGCTTCCTCCAATCCTCTAGCCCGAGCCACTCGTTTTACTTGCACATAAGCACAAGCAGGAGTTATATTAGGATCTAAGCCCGAAGCACTTGCTGTAACCATTTCCGCCGGAACTTCGCTACGCATTAAGTAAGGATGATGAACCAAAAAAGTATCTATACGTGCTTCTACCTCTTTAAGATATTCTTTATTGGTAGCTCCTTTGTTGCTACCGCTTGAACTTGTGGCATCATATCCATTGCCCGCACAAGAAGGACGTCCCCAGAAATAAATATCTTCGGTAAAGGATTGACCTATATTAGCTGCCCCAACAGTCTTTCCGTTCAAGACGGCAATCTCTGCATTTCCTTTATTCGGACTTGCTACTTGAGCAAATATCCAAAGTACTAGCACATAGAATAAAGAGAAAAACACACAGAACACAAGCGTAAGCTTAAGTGATTTTATAAAATTTTTCATTGTTGTATTTGTTTAAAAGAATAAACCTACTAATAAATCGATTAACTTAATACCTATAAATGGTACAATTACACCGCCCAACCCGTAAATCAAAAGGTTGCGACGCAAGAGTGCCGATGCACCTATCGGCTTATATTGAACACCTTTCAATGCCAATGGTATCAAAATAGGAATAATAATCGCATTGAATATAACTGCAGATAGAATTGCGCTTTCGGGACTATGAAGATTCATAATGTTAAGAGCAGCAAGTTCAGGAATAGATACCATGAACAAAGCCGGAACAATGGCAAAATATTTAGCCACATCGTTAGCTATAGAAAAAGTTGTCAGTGTGCCACGTGTCATCAGTAGTTGTTTTCCTATCTCCACTATTTCAATTAATTTAGTGGGGTCATTATCTAAATCTACCATATTGCCGGCTTCCTTTGCGGCTTGCGTACCACTATTCATAGCCACACCTACGTTTGCTTGAGCTAATGCAGGAGCATCATTCGTTCCATCGCCCATCATAGCAACTAGTTTGCCTGCTTGTTGTTCCTTCTTGATATAATTCATCTTATCTTCGGGCTTAGCTTCTGCAATGAAATCGTCTACTCCTGCCTTTTCTGCAATATATTTTGCCGTCAAAGGATTATCACCGGTAACCATTACCGTCTTCACTCCCATCTTACGCAAACGTTTAAACCGCTCTTGTATTCCCGGTTTAATAATATCTTGCAATTCTATTACGCCCATTATTTTTTGATTAACACAAACAACCAAAGGAGTTCCTCCATTGTTAGAGATTGCGGCAACTGTTTCTTCTGTCTCTTTCGGATATTGGTTTCCTGCTGCTTCAGTCATTTTGCGAATAGCGTCGAAAGCACCTTTACGAATAGCCGTTCCATCTGACAAATCCACTCCTGAACTTTTTGTTTCGGCAGTAAACTTTATCATTCTTGCCCCGGTAGTATTTAAGTTACTCATACGCACACCTGCTTCGCGACCAAGTTCTACGATAGATTTACCTTCCGGAGTTTCATCCGATAGAGAAGCTATCAAACAAGTCTCAATGAAAAGACGTTCTTCCATGCCTGCAATCGGATAGAATTTAGTTGCCTTGCGGTTACCTATTGTTATCGTACCTGTCTTATCCAATAAAAGAGTGTCAATATCTCCGGCAGTTTCAACAGCCTTGCCCGATTTAGTAATTACATTGGCACGCAACGCACGATCCATTCCCGCAATGCCAATCGCAGAAAGAAGTCCACCTATTGTTGTTGGAATTAAGCACACGAACAACGAAATAAACGAAGCGATAGTTATCACCGTCCCCGAATAGTCGGCAAAAGGTTTCAACGTGATACATACAATCACGAACACCAGTGTAAAACCTGCCAATAGAATAGTCAAAGCAATTTCATTCGGCGTCTTCTTGCGTGAAGCACCTTCTACCAAAGCAATCATCTTATCCAAGAAACTTTCGCCTTGTTGTTGAGTAACCAACACTTTAATATTGTCCGAAAGAACTTTCGTACCACCGGTTACGGAACTCTTATCGCCTCCTGCTTCACGTATTACCGGAGCACTTTCGCCTGTTATGGCACTTTCGTCGATGGAAGCAAGTCCTTCTATAATCTCACCGTCGGCAGGTATGGTATCTCCGCTTTCGCAAACAAACATATCGCCTTTCTTTAGTTGCGAACTGCTTACTATCTTTATTTCGTCACCAATACATAATTTAGCGGGAGTTTCTTCTCTTGTCTTTCTCAAACTGTCTGCTTGCGCTTTACCACGAGCTTCGGCTATTGCTTCAGCAAAATTGGCAAACAATAAGGTGATAAACAAAACGAAAAATACAATAATATTATAGCCGAATGAACCTTGCGCATTGGTAAATATAGAATAAACAGTGACCAATAACATGATTGCCGTAGCTATTTCGACGGTAAACATAATTGGGTTCTTTCTCATTATCCGTGGATTTAGTTTCACGAACGATTGCTTTAGACTTTCTATCACTTGTTCCTTTTGAAATAAAGAAACTGATTTATTATTTTTCATATCTTTGTGTTCTATTCTATCAATTATAAACTGAAATGTTCAGCGATTGTGCTTAATGCGTGTGCCGGGAAGAATGACAAAGCGGCAACGATAAAGATTACAGCGAATGTCATTATACCAAAAGTTACCGTATCGGTCTTTAATGTTCCTGCACTCTCGGGAATAAATTTCTTCTGTGCAAGCAGACCCGCAATGGCTACTTGACCAATAATGGGCAAGAAGCGACTAAGTATAAGTACAATGCCACAAGTAAAGTTCCAAAACCAAGTGTTGTCTCCTAACCCTTCGAATCCCGAACCGTTGTTTGCAGCACAAGAAGTGTATTCATAGAACATTTCACTAAAACCATGAAAATTTGGATTGTTTAGCCAACCACCTTCATTTGATACGAACGCAGGAGCATGGATGAAGAGGTAACAAGCAATTGCCGTGCTCACAAGAATTACAAACGGATGAAGTAACGCCACAATAGTAGCTATTTTCATTTCCCGTGCCTCCACTTTTTTCCCTAATAACTCGGGTGTGCGACCAACCATTAATCCACTAATGAATACGGCAATAATAATGAAAGTATAGTAGTTCATCCAACCTACACCTACGCCTCCGAACCAAGTATTAATCTGCATATTCAGCATTTCCATCATGCCCGAAAGCGGCATCGTACTATCGTGCATACAATTCACCGAACCGCTCGAAGTAACCGTAGACGTTATGCTCCATAATGCAGAAGCCCCTGCTCCTATTCTCACTTCTTTGCCTTCCATTGCACCATTATCTTGCGCAATACCCATTGCGTCTATTCTCGGATTGCCGTTCATCTCTTGATAAGTATTGATGCCAACTCCTGTCAAGTAAGCAAAAAGCATTACCCCAAAGATGATATAAGCAAACTTCTTACGTTTAAGATAAAAGCCTAAAGCGAATATCATTGCCATTGGGATGAGAAGGATGGAACAACATTCTACCATATTGGTTAGATAGCTAGGATTTTCGAGTGGATGAGCAGAGTTCACACCAAAATAACCACCGCCATTTGTTCCTAATTGTTTGATAGGTACGATAGCTGCCGCCGGTCCTTGCGAAATCAGTTGCGTAGTTCCTTCCATGGTGGTAATCTCCATTTTACCATCGAAGCCCATCGGAGTGCCTTCTATGATAAGTATAAAGCCGACTACTAACGAGAGAGGTAAGAGAATACGGGTGCAAGTTCTTATTAGGAAATACCAAAAGTTGCCTATCGTCTGCGTACTTTTAGAGGCCATTGCTTTCATCATGCCCGCCATTGCAGCCATACCTGTGGCAGCCGTAATAAATTGAAAGAGCATAATCACAAACAACTGAGTAAAGTAAGTTACACCACTTTCGCCACTGTAATGTTGTAGGTTACAGTTGACCATGAAACTAATGCTAGTATTAAAGGCTTGGTGTACCGATTGACCAATATTACCATCGGGATTGAGCGGAAGTGCTCCTTGAGAAACTAATAATATCATCCCCCAAAAGAACCAAAAGAGATTGATGGTTAGCAATGCTCTCAAAAATTGTTTCCAATTCATTTCTTCGTTTGGGTCGATACCACTCAACTTATACATTAGCTTTTCGATAGGAGCCATAAAGTCCGACCAAACTTTTTCCCCCTTGTAAACTTTAGCTATATATCTTCCCAATGGATAACTCAAGGCTATCATCAGAACTATTTGAGCTATAATACCTAGTATTTCTGTGTTCATGATTATGCTTTTTAAAATTAAGTAGTTTAAGTACTACTCTTAAAATTTTTCGGGTTTGATTAATACATACATCAAATACCCAAATATGATTAAACCTGCTATAAATAATGTTGTGTACATGATTCGTATTTATTTGTTACTTTAAATTTTTTCAAACCAATTGATACACTTAAAAAAGAGCCAAAAACAAGCTACTCCGCTCGCTACACAAATTAGAAAACCCAATACATTGAAATCCATTTCTTTTTTACTTTTAGATTTATATTATTATTCACTTGCCATACTATATGCCAAAAGTATGCCAAAGAGCTACTATTTTATCTAAGTATAAGAGAATCAAAAGAGTAAACTTTATGAGGGAAAAGCATACAAAAAAGCGACCCTTCCAAAATGGAAGGGTCGCTTTTCAAAATAGGTTGTGTCGGTTACACGCCTATTTTATATTCTTCTATCTTACGATAAAGAGTAGTCAAACCAATTTTTAGTAAACGGGCAGTTTCTGTCTTATTACCTTTTGTATATTCCAGCACACGTCGGATGTGTCGGCTTTCCATGGCTGCCAACTCAAAGTCGGAATAGTTTTTTCCGGTATTATCTTCAAAATGATTATTTTGAATTTCGATAGGTAAGTCTTCTACTTTTAATCCGCTTTCACTGCATACAATAAGGCTTCGTTCTATCACATTGCGCAACTCACGAACATTTCCTTTCCATGTGTGCTTTTTCAATGCTTCGATGTATTCCGAATCTACTTTTCCTATTTGCTTCGATAACTTAGAGGCAAAAGAACGAATAAAAGAATCGGCTATCAGCTCAATATCTTCGATATGCTCACGCAAGGCGGGAAGATGTATTTTAAATACGGATAAGCGATAGAAAAGGTCTTCGCGAAAATGATTGTTTTCTATTTCTTTTTGCAAGTCCCGATTGGTAGCCGCAACAACTCTCACATTTACTTTGGTAGGTTTTGTATCTCCTATCTTAATGTACTCTCCGGTTTCGAGAATACGCAATAGTTTAGATTGAAGATCGAATGCCATTTCGCCTATCTCATCTAAAAAAATTGTTCCATTATTGGCTTCCTCAAATAAACCTTTCTTGTCTTTTGTGGCTCCGGTGAATGAACCGGCTTTATAACCGAACATCTCGCTTTCCAACAGTTCTTTACTGAAAGAAGAACAATTTACGGCTACAAACGATTTAGCTTTCCGGGGACTGTTTTGATGAATCGCTTGCGCAAAGACTTCTTTTCCTGTCCCGGTCTCTCCGGTAAGTAAAACGGAAACATCGGTCAGTGATACCTTTCGGGCAAGTTCTACAACGTCTTTTATAGCTTTGGATTTGCCTAGGATAGAGTCGAAAGAATACTTCTGCCCAATTTGTTTATCAAGCCGTTCCACACTCTTATTTTCTTTTGCCTTTTCCATGGCACGACTTATCAAAGGGATAATCTTGTTATTATCATCTCCTTTTGTGATATAATCGAACGCACCATTTTTAATTGCTTGCACACCATCGGGAATGTTCCCATGGGCAGTTAGAAGAATAACTTCCGTAAGCGAATAACGCTTTTTTATCTCCGCAATCAACTCCACACCGTTGCCGTCCGGCAAACGTACATCGCAGAGAACAACATCGGGAGACGTTACTTCTACTTGTTTTAACCCCGACCGGCAATCAGTAGCTTGACAGACTTCGTAGCCTTCCAGCTCCATCATTCGAGTTAATAGTTTACGTATCTGATCTTCATCATCTATGATAAGAAGCTTACTCATTGCATTCGGTTATATTGGGCTTACTAGAACTCTTCGTTTAGAATGGAAGGTCGTCTTTGGCATCTGTTGCGGTAAAATCTACCGGAACTGTTTGTGCTGTTGGCACGGCATTTCCTCCGGCAATAGGTGCGCCTGCTTGAGTATGGTCTACTTTCCACGCACGAATATCATTGTACCATTTGCCATTGTATTCGCGGCAATCAATATCGAACGATACGGTTAACTCTTCGCCTGCTTGAATAGCAAATTGCTCAATTTTATCGCCCCAAAGGTTGAAACACATTTTCTTAGGATATTGATCGTGTGTTTCTATCACGTAATCTTGTTTTTTCCATTCCGTTCCGTTACGACCTATTCCACTTTGAAGAGTAAGGACTGCGATTATTTTGCCACTTATTTCCATTATTATCTATTTTAGATTAGTAGCACAAAATTACGGCTTTCTATCATACAATACTAATAATTCAACATTTTTATTCTTCTAATATTTTTTTGAGATTTACATTTACGAACAAAAAAATCCCGCTAATAACTTCAAATTATTAGCGGGATTTTTATTTTTATTGTATTTATCCTTTACTTAAAACCGTCTTCTCCTCAATTTAAATATGAAGAGAGTTCAGCAGCGGAGATGTTCTTAGCGATAATCACGCCTTGTTCATCTAACAAATAGTTTTTAAAGCCTCTGTTTAAACGATAAGTCTTAAACAATTCCGAGCTTTCACCTGCTGTCTCCACGAAACAGGTTGGTGTTACTATCTTATCTTTCTTTATAGTTTCGCTAAATATCGATTGATAACTATCGAACGATACGGAAACCATTTTCACATTTGTGGCAGCCGGCACGAGCATATTACTCAAACTTGCGTTTTGCAATCTTGATTGCGCGTCATAACTTGCCCAAAAACTTAGTAGTACATATTTACCTTTCAACTTGTTCAGGCTCAACGTCTGCTCACCAAGAGCAGTTTTAATCATAAAATTAGGAGCTACTTCTCCTACATTCAACCCTACGGTCAATTTGTCTTTCTCTATAAACGAAGTCAAGGAACTAATAATCAATACAACAAAAATCCACTTTACATACGTCATGTAACAAGGCTTTAGTTAATACTAGGTTGCTCACGATAGAGCAACTCGTTATTTATTTAGAATACCTTTATCATTCTAAATTGCGGCAAAGATACGAATCTTATATTGAATATCAATGAGATGGCTTTATTTATTTGATAATACCCAAAGCCTTAAAGCATTTAAGCAGCTTTTCTACGGCAATATCTATCTGTTCTTTACTATGTGTTGCCATCAAAGAAAAGCGTATTAATGTATCTTCAGGAGAGCAAGCCGGAGGAATAACAGGATTCACAAACACACCCTCATCGAACAACATTTTAGTTACCAAGAAAGTTTTTTCCATGTCACGCACATAGAGAGGAATAATGGGAGTAGCTGTATTTCCTATTTCAAATCCTAACTCACGGAAACGAGCTAGAGAATAGTTGGTTATTTCCCATAAGTGAGCAATACGTTCCGGTTCAGTCTTAATAATATGAAGTGCTGCTTGAGCTGCTGCTGTGGCAGCGGGAGTATTGCTGGCACTAAAAATGTAAGAACGGGAATTATGACGTAAATAGTTAATCACGCATTCGTCGGCAGCAATAAAGCCTCCGATAGCAGCTAGCGACTTACTAAATGTGCCCATGATAAGGTCAACATCTTTAGTCAAGCCAAAATGATTGCAAGTTCCTCGTCCATGGTCACCCAATACTCCTAAACCATGTGCCTCGTCCACCATAATGTTGGCATTATATTTCTTTGCCAATTTACTTATTTCGGGAAGATTTGCAATATCACCTTCCATGCTAAACACACCATCGACTACTATCAACTTTATCTTGTCCGGCTTGCACTTTTGCAATTCCTTTTCTAAGGCAGCCATATCATTATGCTTATATTTCATGATAGTAGAAAAAGACAATCTGCGTCCTTCCACGATAGAAGCATGGTCTAGTTCATCGCAAATAATATAATCTTCGCGACCTGTTAGACAAGAAACGACTCCTAAATTCACTTGAAATCCGGTGGAATAGATAATAGCATCTTCTTTGCCTACAAACTCGGCTAATTCTTTTTCTAATTGTAGATGTAAATCAAGCGTACCATTCAAAAAACGAGAACCTGCACATCCTGTTCCATATTTGCGTGTAGCCTCAACAGCTGCTTCGATAACTTTGGGATGATTGGTTAAACCTAAATATGAATTGGAACCAAACATCAGGACTTTGCGTCCATTCATCATAACTTCCGTATCTTGTTCGCTTTCAATACAACGGAAGTAAGGATATACTCCTTTTTCTTTAATCTCTTGGGGAAGGGTGTACTTCTCCAATTTGTCTTGTAATAATCCCATAATAATAGTTGCGTAAGATGTTTCTTACTTTAATGTATAATACTCTATAAATACATTCTGCCATCTGTATCCTTCATAGAAAAAAGCAGGCTGCAAATATAACAAAACTATCCAATCATTGTTCAGTCTCGTTGATTATATTTATTCTTTTATAGGAAAGAATGTAGTTATTTTATCCCATCCGGACGCTGTAAACCATTCAAAATTGCGATAATAAGAGTTCCACTCGGAATAAGATAATTGTGGAATATAAGTTCCTAATCCGGAAAAGTATTTGATTAGCAACCTAGGACGCCCCATACTAGTATCGCCAAAAGCATCCGTCGCATACTTATAAATAATTGTTTTATCCAATTGCGCCCTAGCACTTGCTAGTTCATCTTCAGGAGCTATCTTTTGCAAGAAATGATAATAGTCGTATACAAAAGGGCCATCAGGATAGCTGTATCTATCGTAACGTTGCATATTATTGTTTCTTACATTCAGCAGTTCTTGTTGATGATTAGCAAAAACTTTATGAGTTTCTTTGGCTAAATTATCCATTTCATCACAATCTATCACTGCAATTGTCCCCGTGTAATCAAAAAAACGTCCCTCATTATTAGTTATTCTTCTCCCATCATAGAATTTAGCATAGTAACGAGCAATCTTAGTATAATCACCATCCGAAGTAAACATAGCAGAAACAGAATTTTGATAGGGTTGCCCAAATTCCCATATTTCGGTAGGCGAAGCTATTAAATACTTAGTGTTTTTCCTTAATTCATAAGCTACTTCCACACCACACATGAAGCAAGCATCGAACAATATAAAATCAAATTTAGGTGCGGACTGTAAAGCTACCTTTAAGTCCGGAATATCCATATAGTTGGTATCATCTTGCCCAAACCAACGAGTTTTTTTTGCTTGAGGTGAGGGTATCCATCCCATTCCGTGAGACCACAATACCAATCCATAACTATTAGCAGGATATCGCTTAAAAACCTCTCTAAAAACCCCCGACATTACCTCTTTTGATACTGAATTTTGTTCGGGATAAGTTCTTATAGTTCTTTTTTTCACTACTCCTAAACTATTTTTCTCATATTTAAATAAAATAGGTGGTCTGCCTATTTCATCCACATAAATAACAAGATTTCCTATTTCGTTGGAAGTACTAAATCCCGACGTAATACTGTCAATATTAGCTTGCACATTTCCCGTCAAAGAGTTGTCCGCTATCATATAAACCAACACCGTGCGATTAGTAAAAATCACCTCGTGCTCCTTTTCTTCCTTACAAGCAAAAAACAAAATAAGCAGAAGCAACAAGCCGGCAATTTTCTTTATCATATACATCAATATTTAAATAATATTATTCTTCCGGTTTAGTAAATCTAAAATCTTTGGCATTTACCTGTTGAAGAAGGGTCTTATTCCTCTTGTAATGAACAACCGTTTTATTAAAGTCTTTTACTAATTTCATTTTGCTTTTAGAGAAGTACATCATACATGTACGGTTTTTCAATCCTTTTTTCGACTCTAAATAGTTTTTCAACTGATAAGCATAGACTTCCCTTTGAGGAAGAAAATTATTTTTATCTAAGCGCACACTATCTAACAACTGAATATCTGTATAATAAACAGTGCTATCAGTAAAAGAAGCAGAAACTCCATAAGCATAAACAACGTCGAACTCAACTTTATCTTTGCGAGTAAACGCTGAACAAACACATAACAACAACAAGGCTGATAATACTATTTTGGACTGTTTCATAAAGATTCTAATTTTATATATGATTGCGCAAATGTACAAAAAAGAAGCATGAATAATAGAATCTAAAAGAAATAAATCTCTACCTTTGAACTTTTAATACTAAAAGTACACCTTATATTGTATATGAAATTAAGTTATCGAGAGTATAATTTGCAACTCAAACACGTGTTTACAGTTGCTCGTTGTTCACGCAGTCTCACTCCGGGAGTGCAAGTAGAGATAGAGCACGATGGACTAATTGGATATGGCGAAGCATCTATGCCTCCTTATTTGGGAGAAAGCGTTGCGTCGGTAAGCTCATTTCTATCTAAAGTAAACCTATCTCAATTCTCTAATCCTCTTTTGATAGAAGAAATTCTGACTTATATAGACAAGCTCCTACCCTTCAATTGTGCGGCAAAAGCTTCAATAGATATTGCTCTACACGACTTGGTTGGCAAAATAATAGGCAAGCCTTGGCATCTTATTTGGGGGTTAGACAAGAAAAAAGCACCATCGACTACCTACACCATCGGTATAGATACCCCGGAAATAATAAAAGAGAAAGTAAAGGAGGTAGAAGGACTGTTTAATATACTCAAAGTAAAGTTAGGAAAAGACAATGACGAAGAAATAATCTCGGCGATTCGTGCGGTTACTCAGCTACCAATAGCAATAGATGCTAATCAAGGTTGGGCGGATAAAAGTCTCGCTCTCGATAAGATTATGTGGCTAAAAGAACAAGGCGTGGTAATGATTGAGCAACCTATGCCCAAAGAGAGGCTTGATGATATAGCTTGGGTAACAGAACAAAGCCCCCTACCCATCTTTGCCGATGAATCTGTACAACGACTTACCGACATTCAACGACTTAAAGGAGTTTTTACAGGCATAAACATCAAATTAATGAAATGCACCGGCATGAACGAGGCATGGAAGATGCTGAATTTAGCTAAAGAATTAGATATGAAAGTAATGATTGGTTGCATGACAGAAACTTCGTGTGCCATCTCTGCGGCTGCTCAGCTATCTCCCGCTGTAGATTTTGCCGACTTAGACGGCAATCTGCTTATCACTAACGACCTCTTCGACGGTGTGAAAGTATGCGAAGGAAAACTTGTTCTCAACGACCTTCCCGGGATAGGAATAACCGAGAAATAGATAGACGTTTACGTACACTTACAGTATATTAACTTCTTTCTACAAAAAAAGTAATCTATCACAAGTTGTTATAAAGAATAAAACAACTAACTTTGTCGTTGTTTTTGGAAGACAACTATCTTCCAAACTATTACTATGGTTACGAAGTTTTTTTATTTTATTATCAAAAAAGAGCTAATATGACTTATTCACAAGAAGTAGAACACATGTGTGTGGTGAAGAAAGGTCCTAACCACGGACCGGCTCCAATACCTGAAGAAGGTAAATGGATTAAATCAAAAGAAATTGTTGACATCTCCGGCTTGACACACGGTATCGGTTGGTGTGCTCCTCAACAAGGTGCTTGTAAACTAACGTTGAATGTAAAAGAAGGTATTATTCAAGAAGCATTAGTTGAAACTATCGGTTGTTCCGGTATGACTCACTCTGCTGCTATTGCTACCGAAGTTCTTCCGGGAAAAACTATCCTCGAAGCACTAAACACCGACCTTGTTTGCGATGCAATCAACACTGCAATGCGCGAACTATTCCTTCAAATCGTTTACGGACGTACTCAATCGGCTTTCTCTGAAGGTGGTTTGATTATCGGTGCCGGTCTCGAAGATTTAGGAAAAGGATTGCGTAGTCAAGTAGGTACTATCTATGGAACTTTGAAGAAAGGTCCTCGTTACCTCGAAATGGCAGAAGGATACATCAAGACGCTTGCATTAGACAAGAACGACGAAATCTGCGGATATCAATTCGTTCACCTTGGCAAGTTCATGGATGAAATCAAAAAGGGAACCGATGCTAACGAAGCATTAAAGAAAGTTACCGGAACTTACGGACGCTTTACTGCTGAAGTCGGTGCAGTGAAATTTATTGACCCACGTCACGAATAGAAAATAAGGAGGAAATACAATATGGCATTATTTGAAAGTTACGATCGTCGTATCGCAAAAATCACCGAAGTGTTAAACGCTAACGGTATCAAAAGCATTGAAGAAGCAAAAGCTATCTGCGACGCAGCTGGTGTGAACCCTTATAAGACTTGTGAAGAAACTCAACCAATTTGTTTCGAGAATGCAAAGTGGGCTTACGTAGTAGGTGCTGCTATCGCAATAAAGAAAGGTTGCAAGAATGCTGCTGACGCTGCCGAAGCTATCGGTATTGGTCTACAATCATTCTGTATCCCGGGTTCTGTTGCCGAAGACCGCAAAGTTGGTTTAGGTCATGGTAACCTTGCAGCTCGTCTGCTTCGCGAAGAAACCAAATGTTTCGCATTCCTTGCAGGTCACGAATCATTTGCTGCTGCCGAAGGAGCTATTAAGATTGCTGCTAAAGCAGACAAAGTACGTAAAGAACCTCTACGTTGTATTTTGAACGGTCTTGGAAAAGACGCAGCTCAAATCATCTCTCGTATCAACGGTTTCACTTACGTTCAAACACAATTCGATTACTATACCAGCGAACTAAAAGTTGTTCGTGAAATAGCTTATTCCGATGGTCCTCGTGCAAAAGTAAAATGCTACGGAGCTGACGATGTTCGCGAAGGTGTAGCTATTATGCACAAAGAAGGCGTAGATGTTTCCATTACCGGTAACTCTACTAACCCAACCCGTTTCCAACATCCTGTTGCCGGTACATACAAAAAGGAATGTATCGAACAAGGTAAGAAGTATTTCTCTGTGGCATCAGGTGGTGGTACGGGACGTACACTTCACCCCGATAACATGGCAGCCGGTCCTGCTTCCTACGGTATGACAGATACAATGGGTCGTATGCACTCCGATGCTCAATTTGCCGGTTCTTCATCTGTTCCTGCTCACGTGGAAATGATGGGATTCCTTGGTATTGGCAACAATCCAATGGTTGGAGCAACTGTAGCAGTAGCTGTGGATGTAGCTCAAGCTTTGAACAAGTAATTTAAACAATTACTACATAGTAAATCCCTGTAACCGACAAGGTTATGGGGATTTTTATTTTTAGTACTCTATAATACTAACACACAGAGGTGTCACCAATAGTATGCTGACTTAAAAGTGATAATTCTATACAGGTGTAGTAGTAAATTTACTACCTATCTAATTTTAAATTTATCTCAACTTTAAATAAACAATAAGTTCTTGCCATTTAAATGTAAATTCTTAACTTTGTACCAATTCCAGCA
>JAVVPX010000016.1:31403-31765 GCA_036655555.1 Bacteroidaceae bacterium
ATTTCCTACCTACTTGAAGTTATGAAGAAGAACTGCTCACCAAGTGATTTAATAAACAATAGTTCTTGCTAATCAAACGTAATTTAGTAACTTTGTGCCAATTCTAATAACCTATTGAGATAGGAAGTTAGAAGGACATATTAGTTAACGAAGAACGTTTTAAATATTATCCCTTATTGGAATCTCGACAGTTTCAAAGCACAAGGGTAGTAGGCAAGAATGTCCACGTCTCGTTTGTTGTTACATATCATTCAACTTCTGAATGGATTAACTGCATAGGGACGTGGACTATTGTTTATTATTTGTGCTGGGCAGTCGAGAGCCTCAATAAGATAATATTCAGTAGTTTCCACGTCCTTTTT
>JAVVPX010000017.1:0-31678 GCA_036655555.1 Bacteroidaceae bacterium
ATTGTCAGTATTATAGTAAGTTGCAGCAAAAATGAAGGCTGAAGGGTAGATGGTAAAAACCTCGTTTATGGGGGTAAAAAGCTGTTTTGTTGAAGCTGTAGTAATCCTCTCCGAAAACTAACGGAAGTATTTCAAAAACTAACGGAAGTTTTCACCAAACTAACGGAAGTTTTCAAAAGACTTTAGTATGTTTCAAAAAGTCTTTATCAAAGATTAAATCCCCCAAGAATACTAATGTGTCCCTTTAATTATCCTATAGTATTGCATGACCTTATCTTATCCACATTCAACTATGGCTTTAATTCGTGAACAATATCTTGTAGATATTCATATAGGGTTTGGGGTACATTTCCATTGGTGTATTTATTTGCCATTATATCATTAAACATAAATTCCAATAAGCCTTTTGGCTCTTGCAGAAACATTTCCGCTAACAAATAGTTGACAGATGCAGGAGCATTTAGTACGTAATTTTTAAAGTTCTTATATTCACCAATGTTGAAGTAGTCGTTGGCGGTGCTACTTAGAGAAAGGGGAACAGTGCTCCATTGTGTTTGCAAAAGACATTCCCGTTTCTTAAATTCGTTTTTTATCGAATCGGGTACGGTGAGTATTCCTTCGGCTATTTGCATAAAGAGTTCGGAATTAGCAGCTTCTTCTTTATTGCCTAACTCTTGTAGGTACGAGAGGAAAGCTTTTCTATCATATCCTGTTATCTGTGAAGTTCCCTTTTCTATCTCGCAATTGATACGGGGTGAGGCAACTAATTTATTTTGAATGATAAAGCCTATACTTTTCCCTATTGCTTTGCCGGTAGCTATTCTCCACTTCTCTATTTTCTCTTCTTTCAGTTGGATGGAAATAGCATACATTATTTTTCCTTGTTCGGATGAATGTGCCGATAATCGAATTTGTTTGAAATCATTCTTTGTTACGATAGGAGATGATACCGGACGTTGTGGCTTAGTGTCCGAGAGATGATACCAACCGGCCTCAAACCTTTGCGCTTGGAGGGAGATAGAGAAGATAATTAATAGATAGATTAGTTTGGTTCTCACTATATAGTTGTATTCTAATGTTAGCTTAATTCCAATCCAAAAACATTTTTGAGTTTTAATAGAACCGGATTTTTGTCGCTCATCATTTGGAAACGTTCCACACGCCCATATGCTTTAATGTTTTCGGTAGGAGCACTTATACGCACCCTCATTTTTATATTGCGGTTGTGTAGATTGTCTCGAAGATAAGATTGTATCGGGCTAACCATTTCTCTCATATATTTCTCTACTGCTTCGTTATCGACTACTGCTTCAAAGTCTGTTTCGTTGAGTAGGCGTACCGACATATTCATCATTCTTCCTGCCATCGCATTGTCTTCCGGTGGCAACGAAGCTGCATATTGCTTCCAATGATAATTCAGTGTCTCTTCATCGAAAGACTTGTTTTCCGCAATACTTGTGGTTGGGGTTTGTTCCTTGATAGCAATGACTTCTGCTTGCGATTGGGCTTTTTGACGAGGATTTTTGATAGAAATACTCAAATTGCCAACTTTGAGTGTAGGCACTTTGGTCTCTTTTCCCACCGTAGGGATGGGGTTTACGTGTACAGCTTGTGTGGGTGCAACGGGTGCCGTTGCCTGAGGCATAGACACCGACGCAGCCTGCATAACAGTTGCGTCTTGTTGCGAAAATATTGGTTTTATAATTTGTTTAGGGCTACGCCCATGAGACACGTCGTCGCTTTCTTCCGAGAGTTGCGCCACTTGAATGAGCGTAATCTCTACCAATAACTTTTTATTCTTGCTTGTTCTGTAGTTTAGGTCACAATCGTTACAAAGTTTCATGGCACGATATAAAAATTGTGGCTTACATTTTTGTGCTTGTACTTGATAGCGTTCGCGAATGCTTGCTCCTATTTCCAAAAGAGATAGTGTAGAAGCATCTTTGCTTACCAACAAATCACGAAAGTGCGAAGCTAATCCGGAAATAAAATGGCTGCCATCGAAACCCTTATTGAGAATATCGTTGAATATAAGCATCGATTCGCCGACTTTACTCTCTAAAAAACAATCTGTCAGTTTAAAATAGTATTCGTAATCGAGCACATTTAAGTTCTCTATTACATTTTTATATTGAATGTTGCCGCCTGTAAAACTAACTACTTGGTCAAAAATAGAAAGAGCATCGCGCATTCCACCGTCTGCCTTTTGAGCAATCACGTTGAGTGCTTCCGGTTCGGCTGTGATACCTTCTTTACTAGCCACATATTGCAGATATTCTACCGTATCGTTTACGCTGATACGATTGAAGTCGTAAATTTGACAGCGGGAGAGGATAGTTGGCAAAACCTTATGTTTTTCGGTAGTAGCAAGGATAAAGACAGCATGCTTGGGTGGTTCTTCCAACGTTTTTAAAAAGGCATTGAACGCAGAAGGAGTGAGCATATGTACCTCATCAATGATATATACTTTGTATTTGCCAATTTGCGGAGGGATGCGCACTTGCTCAATAAGCGAACGGATCTCGTCTACCGAATTGTTTGAAGCGGCATCCAATTCATGAATATTATAAGAACGTTGTTCGTTGAACGCTACGCACGATTCGCATTGATTGCAAGCTTCACCTTCGGGCGTAAGATGCGCACAATTGATGGCTTTGGCAAAGATGCGGGCACAAGTAGTTTTTCCTACGCCTCGTGGTCCGCAAAACAAATAAGCGTGCGCTAACTTTTGCGTAGCGATGGCATTCTTTAGGGTAGTGGTTAACGACTTTTGCCCTACGACCGATTCAAAAGTCGCCGGACGGTATTTGCGAGCCGATACAATATAATTCTCCATAGTCCCGGAATATCTTTGTTTTACTGTTTGTGCAAATGTACATTAAATTATCGATTTTAGCACTTACGTTCCGAAATATTTCTATCTTTGCAATATATTCAAGCAACGTGATATTATGAGTAGATTGTTAAGTGTTTGGAACTTTATACGTAGGCACAAATACCTTATAACAGTATTTGTGTTCTCGATTATCATCGGATTCATTGACGAAAACAGTATGCTACGTCGGGTTTCCAATCTTCGTGAGATTAATCAATTGCACGAGGAAATCGGAAAGTTTAAAGCGGAATATCAAGAAAGCACTACTCGCTTAAATGAACTTACCGCCAACCCTGAAGCTTTGGAGAAGGTAGCACGCGAAAAGTATTTGATGAAGAAGCCGAATGAGGATATTTATGTATTTCAAGAAGAAGAAGAATGAAACAAACCCTTTCGATACTATTTATGGCAGGAGCTGTGTTGGTGCTTATTGGAGCAGTAACTTACATCTCCAAATGGGCATATTCGCCTTATGTATATACAGCAGGCGCAATCCTTTCCGCTATTCCACAGTTCTTGAACGGATACGAAGGAACCAATCCTACTATTAAGAGATTACGCAAACAGCAAGTTTTTGGCGCGGTGTTGCTGTTGCTCACTTCCTTGTTTATGTTTACCACGCACGGTAACGAATGGATAGCGTGCTTAACTATAGCCGCAGTACTCGAACTTTACACCGCTTTCCGTATTCCGCAAGAAGAAGCTAAAGAGAAATAAATTATGGGATTAAACGTTGGAGATAAAGCCCCTGAAGTGTTGGGCATCAATGAGAAAGGAGAGGAATTACGCATTAGTGACTATAAAGGTCGTAAAGTTGTGCTGTATTTCTATCCTAAAGATAATACTTCCGGTTGCACTGCCGAGGCTTGCAGCCTTAGAGATAATTATACTGAACTGCACAATGCCGGCTACGAAGTGATTGGTGTGAGTGTAGACAATGAAAAATCGCACCTGAAGTTTATTGAAAAGAATCAACTTCCTTTTACTTTGGTGGCAGATACCGATAAAAAGTTGGTAGAGCTGTTTGGTGTATGGGCAGAAAAGAAGATGTATGGACGCTCTTATATGGGGACGTTGCGTACTACATTTATTATCAATGAGGAGGGAGTGATAGAGCGCATTATCCTACCTAAAGAAATTAAGACTTCGGAACACGCTCAACAGATACTATAATACATTAATAGATATGGCTAAGAAAGAAACAGAAGAATTGGCTTTTGATGCAAACATGGGCTCTAGCGAAAAGCTTAAAGCATTGCAAATTGCTATGGATAAAATAGAAAAAAGCTATGGCAAAGGTGCTATCATGAAGCTAGGCGATGATAGAATCCAAGAAATAGAAGTAATACCTACCGGATCTATTGCGCTAAACGCAGCATTAGGAGTAGGAGGTTATCCTAAAGGAAGAATAATAGAAATATACGGACCGGAATCTTCAGGTAAGACGACGCTTGCTATTCATGCCATCGCTGAAGCTCAAAAGTTAGGCGGTATAGCAGCAATCATTGATGCGGAACACGCTTTCGATCGTTTCTATGCTTCGCAATTAGGAGTAGACGTAGATAATCTTTGGATTTCGCAACCGGACAATGGAGAACAAGCTTTGGAGATAGCCGAACAATTAATTCGTTCGTCCGCCATTGATATTATAGTGATTGACTCTGTGGCTGCACTAACACCTAAAGCTGAGATAGAAGGCGATATGGGAGATTCAAAGATGGGGCTTCAAGCAAGATTGATGTCGCAGGCTTTGAGAAAACTAACTTCAGCCATTAGCAAGACAAAGACTACTTGTATCTTCATCAATCAATTGCGTGAAAAGATTGGTGTAATGTTTGGCAATCCGGAAACAACAACAGGTGGTAACGCACTGAAGTTTTATGCTTCTGTTCGCCTAGATATTCGCAAGAACGGACAAGCTTTGAAAGATGGAGAAGATGTGATTGGAACTCCTACCCGTGTGAAAGTAGTAAAGAATAAGGTTGCGCCTCCTTTCCGTAAGGCGGAATTTGATATTATGTTTGGAGAGGGAATCTCTCATACAGGCGAAATTATAGATTTAGGCTCAGACTTAGGTATTATTAAGAAGAGCGGTTCATGGTATAGTTATAACGATACCAAATTAGGTCAAGGTCGTGATGCTTCTAAACAATGCATCAAAGATAATCCTGAGTTGGCTGATGAATTAGAAACTCTTATCTTTGCTAAACTTCAAGAGAAGAAAATGTAACAGTTATAGTATAAAAGAGAAAGAGGGTATATCTACGGAGGGATATATCCTCTTTTTCTTTATATAGCTGTATCGTTTAAATACTTGCGCTTGCGCTAGTTTCGGGCACTACAATATTGGCTTTTACTATAATGAATTGGTCGGAACTAGTTTGGCACAATTCACATAATTCAGCAGGAGTTCCGGCATATACATTACCACATTTTGGGCAGATATAATAAACACTAGCCAATGCGGCAGGTGTTGCTATCTGACTTAGAGCGTTAGTATAGATTTTAGCATGATCTTTTTCTGCGTCTTGAGCATAGTTAAAAGATACAATGGCGCCTTGTACTTTTTCTTTCTCTGCATCGGCAATGAAACCGGGGTACATAGTGGTAAACTCGTATGTTTCACCGTCGATAGCTGCTTGAAGATTTTCGGCGGTAGACTTTACATCAAATGTAGCTACATTACCTTGATAATCGACTACGCCTAATGTAGCGAGAACAGCTTGATGATTTTTGATATGAACAGCTTCGGCTTGCGAAGTAGCTTTAAACAATGCTTCGATAGTGAAGAGACTATCTTTGGCTGCTTGTTCGGCGAAAGCGGCATATTTAGCACTAGCGGTGGATTCACCGTCAATAGCTGCCTTTAAGTTAGCAATTGTTTTGTCATGGCTGGGAGTACAAGCTACCATGCCCAATAGGGCGATGACCATAACGAGGTAAGAACAACTCTTTTTCATACTTTAAATAATTTGAGTGAATAATTGGTTTGTATAATCTGTTTTTAAAATAACCATACATCGTAAACGATAGAACCACCTACCATACCTGTTAGCGAAATGCAAACAGCGGCAAGAAGCATAAAAAGGGTAAAAGCATAGTGTAGCTTTGTGCGATAATTGTACTTCAATAAGGCAATAAGACCAACGATACTTGCTACAGCAAGAAGTACCGTAGACAAAATAGCATACATTATATGTTCACTTCGTAGTGTTGCTGCTAGTCCGGCTACAGGTTTAGTGAAGAAGAAACCCGAAAGAATAGCAATTATAGCACCCAAAGCAGCTAAAACTATTAAGCTAACAGCTGTTTTGTTAATCCAATCTTTTTTGAAATAATAAGCTCCAAGGTCAAAGAGTAAAGCCACAAGAGCTAGTGCAATAGGAAAGTGCACAATCATGGGATGTAAATGTAGTAAATTCATAATCTATAGTAGTTTTGATGATATATATCTTTTTTTTGATATTCTTTGATTACGAAAGTACATTTTTCTATTGATTGATGATTTCTATAAGAGGATGAAATGACTTATTTATGCTTTGAACTATCTTAAATTCATGTTGGAACAAAGATAAAGGAGTCTCTAAAAAGTCTTCTGTATTATTTCAAAAGTCTTCAGTATTATTTTAAAAATGAACTGTATTATTTTTTAAGTCTACTTATGTTCAATAAAAAAAGCTATCCATGGGGTGGATAGCTTTCTTATATGACGATAGATTCTTGTTACTTCTTCGAAGCAGTTGCTCTTTCGATGTATTTATCAATGTCCATTGATTGATAAGAATCAAAATATTTATCTTTTACTTGAGTGTATGCCTTGATAGCATCGTCCATCTTTCCTTGTTTCTCAAAAATTAAACCGGCTTGAATTAAGTAGATAGGACTAAGAGTAGGATTGTCTGCTCTCTCGGCAGCCTTTAATAAGGCATCAGTTGCTTTGTCTAATTGATTAAGTTGAGCATAACAATTACCTAATGTACCAAGCATAGCCGGTGAAATCATTTGGTCATCAGCATCAAAACCGTCTAGATACTTGATAGCTTCGTTGTATTTGCCTAATTGTGCATAACAAATTCCTGCGTAAGCCTTAGCAAGCTCGCCACTCTTTGTACCACTAAATTCATCTGCTACTTTAACAAAACCTTTGTAACCTAAAGAGTCACCGTTAAGAGCTAGCTCGTATGCATCTTGACCGAAATATTGCTCTCCTTTGAAGATAGCTTCGGATGCTTTGATTTGATTAGGTTCAGAGATGAAGTGCTTATAAAGTACTACTCCTGCAATGAGAACGATAGCGGCAATAATAACTCCTATGAGTGCTGCTTTGTTTTTAATGATAAATGCTTCTGAACGACCTAATGCGTCTTCAACGTTCATCCCTTCTTCCGGGCTGTTTTTCTGTTCTGCCATTTTATTATATTCTTTTTGTTATTTGCATATACAATTAGCTGACAAAAGTAGTTTTTTTATATATATAAATGAAATTTAGTGGCATCTTTTTTCTTCTCTCTACTTAAAACATATTATTAGTAGTCTTTTCCCGAATATTATTTCTAAATTTGTCAATCAATCACTGAATAACTGCTCACAATGATATTAAAACATATCTCCATACTAAATTACAAGAACCTAGAACAGGTGGAACTTCACTTCTCGGCGAAGATGAATTGCTTTTTTGGATTGAACGGAATGGGGAAGACTAATCTATTGGATGCAGTATATTATCTTTCGTTTTGTAAAAGCAGCTCCAATCCTATTGATATGCAAAATATACGACATGAACAAGATTTTTTTGTCATTCAAGGATTGTATGAGATGGAAGATGGCTCGCCCGAAGAAGTTTATTGTGGCTTGAAACGTAAACAAAAGAAGCAGTTTAAACGGAATAAAAAAGAATATACCCGTTTATCCGATCATATTGGTTTTGTTCCTTTAGTAATGGTTTCTCCTGCTGATTCCGACTTGATAGCCGGGGGAAGCGAAGAGAGAAGACGCTTTATGGATATGGTAATCTCTCAATATGATAATGAATATTTAGATGCGCTCATTCGATATAATAAAGCATTGACGCAACGCAACTCTTTGTTGAAAAGCGAGCGAGCAATAGAAGAAGAATTATTCCTTGTTTGGGAAGAAATGATGGCGGTTGCGGGAGAAATTGTGTATAAGAAACGAAAAGAGTTTATAGAGAAGTTTATTCCTATCTTTCAATCTTTTTATTCGTATATCTCACAAGATAGTGAGCAAGTCAATCTTGCTTATAATTCGCACGCAAAAGATGCTTCGTTGCTCGAGGTGTTGAAAGAAAGTCGTCAGCGAGATTTAATTATGGGTTACTCTCTTAGGGGGATTCATAAAGATGACTTGAATATGTTATTGGGCGATTTCCCTATTAAAAGGGAAGGGTCGCAGGGACAGAATAAAACTTATTTGATAGCTCTCAAATTGGCTCAGTTCGACTTCTTGAAGCGAACAGGTAGTAATACAACTCCTTTGTTGCTGCTAGACGATATTTTTGACAAACTAGATGCTTCGAGAGTGGAGCAAATAGTGAAGTTGGTTGCCGGAGATAGCTTTGGGCAGCTGTTTGTGACCGATACCAATCGCAAACATTTAGATAAGATATTGCAAAGCATGAATAGAGAATATAAAATATTCAGTGTAAATGGAGGAGAGATAAGTGAAAAGGAGGAACGGAAGGAATGAGACGGAATAATGCCGAACAAATAGGGGATATGATACGTAAGTTTATGCGAGAGGAGGGATTGGAATCTCCGCTCAATGAGCAACGGCTTATTAATGCATGGAAAGAGATGCTTGGTCCTACAATAGCATCTTATACCGGTAACCTATATATTCGTAATCAGATACTCTATGTGCATCTTACTTCCGCAGTCCTGCGACAAGAATTGATGATGGGACGGGAACTGTTGGTGAAGAATTTAAATAAGCAAGTGGGAGCAACCGTTATCGTGAATATTATTTTCCGCTAATACTCCCGTATTCTGTCCATACTTCATCCATTTTTATATCAAAGACTTCTTCCGGAATTTCATCACTTACTTGAAAAGAGAAACAAATACCTATTTTATAAGCGGACAATAGAGGTAGCAAGCGGTCGTAATATCCTTTTCCTCTTCCTAATCTATTGTTTCTAGTGTCGAAGGACATCCCGGGAATAATGGCTAAATCTATTTTTTGATAATCAGTGAATGCTGTGCCGATAGGCTCTTTTATACCATAAGCACCCACCTTTAAATCTAGTTTGCCGGTATAGTGTTTCAACTCTAAGTTGTCTCCTACAACAATGGGAAGCAATATCTTTTTGCTCTCTTTCCACTTTTCTATAAAGGCAGCTGTTTGCACTTCATCTTTTAATGAATAGTAAAGAAGGATTGTTTTGGCTTTTACAAATAATGGATGAGTTTCTAATTTATTGAATAAAGCAGCAGAAAGCACTGCCAACTCTTGCGGAGTGTGCAGTGCTTTCTGTTGTGCTATCACTTTGCGTAATAGCTTCTTTTGTTCTTTCATTTTTTTGTTTTATGATCCGGCTTTGCAGGTGCTTTAGGAAAAGATGCTTGTTTACCTAACACCTCGATAGCTTTTTGTACGGTCACATCGTCCTCGTTAAGGAATTTGATATACTCTTCTAAACCAAGTACATTATAGATTATATTTCCATAAAGATTCCTTTCAAAAAGTTTGTTTGATTTCTGAATTAGGTTGTTTCTCCTTTTCACTCCCTTGCTATCGGCAAAGTCTACAAATTGGCTTACAATGTTTTGGCTCTTTAAATATTGCAGCATCAACTTACTATCCTTATACTTTTGCAACTTCGTTCGATTGTTGTCAGTGTATTGAAACGAAAATTGAATAAGAAGTCCATTGTTGGCTACTAAAGAATAATAAGAAGTTACGCCTATAGTATCTTGTGGAACAAAGATGTCGGGCATGATACCGCCACCGCCGTAAACTGTTCTTCCTAAACCGGTGTGATATTTTAAGTCTTCATCCATCTTGATACTATCTTTGGAGAAAAATTCTCCATGCTCATACCTTTTATAGATGTCCATTTCGTAGTTTGCGTCATTGCCTTTGTCGTAGTGTTTTTGTATACATCTTCCCGAAGGAGTGTAGTATCTGGCAATGGTTAAACGAATAGCAGAACCATCGCTAAAGTCTATTGGCTGTTGAACTAAACCTTTTCCAAAAGAACGACGTCCGATAATTGTGCCACGGTCGTTGTCTTGTATAGCACCCGAAAATATTTCGCTGGCAGAAGCAGAACCTTCGTCCGTTAATACGATTAAAGGCATTTTTTGACAGCTTCCTGTGCCATTGGCATATTCTTCCGTGCGAGGGTATTTACGTCCTTGCGTATAGACAATTAGTTTACCTTTGGGCAAAAACTCATTCACCATTCTAATAGCGGCTTCCATATATCCACCCGTATTGCCTCTTAAGTCTATAACTAAACCTTTGCTATCTTGTTGTTCAAGTTTGGCAATAGCCATCAATAGTTCCGCATGAGTAGTACGTCCGAATTTACTTATCTTCACGTAGCCAAACTTATCGTTCAGCATATAAGCTGCATCTACACTGTTTACCGGTATATCTCCTCGAATGATGGTAAAGTTTAATATGCCTTTTTCGGTAGCACGGAATATACCTAATTTTACGCTACTCCCTTTAGGGCCTTTAAGCTTACGCATTGTTGCTTCGTTAGTTACTTTCTTTCCTACAAACGCAGTGTCATTTACCGACACAATACGGTCACCTGCCATCAGTCCTACTTTTTCCGATGGACCACCTTGAATAACATTATTTATATGGATGGTATCGTTTTGGATGGTAAATTGAACGCCTATTCCGCTAAAACTTCCTTCTAGTTCGGAATTAGTAGCTTCTAAGTCTTGAGCAGGAATATACATAGAATGCGGGTCGAGTTCACCTAATATCTGTGGCATTGCTTTCTCTACCAAGTCAGTCATATTCACTGTATCCACATATTGGTCGTCAATAATCCTAAGTAAAGCATTTAGCTTGTTGGACGAGGTATTGATGATCCCCAATTTGTTTCCGGCAAAGTGATTTGCGTAGAATGTGCCTATAAGAATTCCTACTACAATACTGATTGCTATTATAATAGGTGTGAAACGAGAAGAGTTACTGTTATTGCTCATGAATATAATTAGTTAATGTCAATGAAAATCACTTCTATATTTGCCCGTTTAAGTAATTCGAGACCATCTTCGAGCCGATATTTTTCAGAGTAGACTACTCTTTTTATTCCGGCTTGGATAATTAGTTTGGCGCATTCGATACAAGGAGATGCGGTGACATACATGGTTGCCCCCTCGCTACTATTGTTTGAACGTGCTATTTTGGTGATGGCGTTAGCTTCGGCATGTAGAACGTAAGGCTTGGTTATATTCTGTTCATCTTCACAGATGTTTTCGAAGCCCGAGGGCGTACCATTATATCCATCGGAGATAATCATTTTATCCTTAACAACAAGAACACCCACTTGTCGGCGTTTACAATAAGAATTTCCTGCCCATATTGTTGCCATACGAATGTAACGCTTGTCTAATTCCAATTGTTTAAGTGCTGCCGTGTCCATCTTTTATTTTTGTATATAGAATAGCATATAAGACTTTTTGCTTTCCGGAAATATTCTTAGCTCGTTGATGTCTCCCCGATAGAATGCCACAGTTTTGATTCCATTAATAAAATCAGCAGAAATCTTATCCGAAGAATTTCCTCCTTTAGTAATTGTCATGTTTAACGTATTTTTCTTTCCGTCAGCAGTCCATGTACCCGAGAACTCACTATCTAATCCCTTGCCGGTGAAGGTCGTCTCTTGAAAATTAATGATTAGCTTATCTTTGTTCTCCGGTTTGTTGATGGCAATAAGTCCTTCACTTCCCGGTCTATATACCGGTTTCCCTGCATTGGAATCTTTCCAATCATTGGTGGTGTAGAAATTAGAAAGATGCCATGACTTGCCCACAAAGATGGCACGAATGTCGTCTTCGTTGTTGCAAGCTCCTAGAAAAGGAATAGCTATTAGTAACAGAACAATATATTTAAATTTTAGTATTCTCATTGATTTATTCCATTTCTTCTAAGCAGTGCGTCAATGCTTGGCTCTTGACCACGGAAACGTTTGTAGAGTATCATAGGATGTTCTGTACCTCCTTTAGAAAGAATGTTTTCTCGGAATGAGTTTGCTACTTCTTTATTGAATATTCCTTTTTTCTTGAATAAAGAGAATGCGTCAGCATCCAATACTTCTGCCCATTTGTAACTGTAATATCCGGCAGAATAACCTCCGGAGAAGATGTGCGAAAATTGAGTGCTCATGCAAGTTCCTTCTACAGAAGGCAAAACTTGTGCTTTAGCCCATGCGCTTTTTTCAAAAGCTATTACATCTCCATCAAATGGTGTAGTGCGAGTATACCAACTCATATCAAGTAATCCAAAACTTACTTGACGCAGACAAGCGTATGCTACATTAAAGTTTGAAGCGTTCACAATGCGTTGAATAAGCTCTTGAGGAAGTTGTTCGCCTGTTTGATAATGCTTGGCAAAGGTATTTAGAAAATCTTTTTCAATAGCAAAGTTTTCCATGATTTGAGAAGGAAGTTCCACAAAGTCCCAATAAACATTAGCTCCGCTCATGCTGCTATAAGTAGTGTTTGCAAACATTCCGTGAAGAGAATGTCCAAATTCATGTAAGAACGTGTCTACTTCATCAAAAGAAAGTAATGCAGGTTTATTGTTGGTTGGCTTAGTAAAATTCATTGTAACCGAAACGTGTGGACGACTATCTTTGCCATTTTCTTTCCATTGACCTTTATATTCTGTCATCCATGCGCCTGCTCGTTTACCTGCTCTTGGATGAAAGTCTGTGTAGAGTACGGCAAGATATTTCCCGTCTTTATCAAAAACTTCATAAGCATTCACATCTTTATGATAGACAGGAATGTTTTTGTTCTCTTTGAAGGTGATTCCGTATAGTTTAGTTGCTAAGCCGAACACGCCTTTTTTTACCTGACTAAGTTCAAAATAAGGGCGAAGCTCTTCTTCGTCTAAGTTGAACTTTTCTTGTTTAAGCTTTTCGGAATAGAAACTCCAATCCCACGGCATCAATTGAAAATCTGCACCCATTGTTTTTCGAGCAAAGGTTTGTGCTTCATCATATTCTTTTTTAGCAGTAGGAGTGTAGGCATCAAGTAGCTGATTAAGCAATTTATAAACAGCATCACTCTCTTTGGCCATCCTTTTTTGAAGTGTATATTCTGCATGGTTACTATAACCCATTAGCTGAGCGATAGCCATACGAGTATTTACTATTTTAGTAACAATGTCTAAGTTATTGTATTCGTTGTCGTGTGTACACCCTGTATTGTATGCCATATAAAGTTTCTGGCGTAGGTCACGATTTTCGCTGTAAGTGATGAAAGGTCTATAACTTGTAATAGATAAAGTAAACATCCATCCCTCTTTCCCTTTTTCTTTAGCTGTTTCTGCGGCAGCTTCGATAATACTTGCAGGAAGACCGGCGAGTTGACTTTCCTCGGTAAGCAATAGTTCGTAATTGTTTGTCTCTTTCAGATTATTTTGTCCGTATTGCAAAGTCAGTTTACTAAGCTCAGCGGTTAATGCACGATATTTATCTTTAGCTTCTCCTTCTAAGTTTGCGCCACTACGAACGAATCCATCGTAAGTGTTTTGGAGTAGCATATTGTCTTCTTTATTTAGCTTGAGAGCGTCCTTCTTTTTGTAGACTTCCTTAACACGGGCAAAAAGCTTTTCGTTGAGGCTGATGCTGTTGCTATGTTCCGAAAGTTTTGGCATCATCTCGTTGGCGATAGCTTGCATATCGTCGTTTGTTTCTGCGCTTAATAGATTTCCGAATACGGTGGTGACTCTATTTAGCAACTGCCCCGATTCTTCCAAGGCTACAATTGTATTGGCAAAAGTCGGAGCTTGGGGATTATTGATGATGGCTTCTACTTCGGCAGTTTGCTGTTTCATTCCCTCGATAATAGCCGGTTCGTAATGTTCGGTCTTTATTTTATCGAAAGGGGCTGTTCCATGAGGGGTATTATACTTCTCTAGAAAAGGATTTTGGGCTTGACTCATGATGGATATAAAGAATAAGACTATGACTAAATTAAATTTTTTCATGCTACTGATTTCTGTGTTGTTAATAACGAAGTACAAAAATGCTAAAAATAAATATTACTTTCGTCATAAAACTGTGTATTTTAACAAAGTATATTACTTTTGCGGTGAAGTATGACAAATAGATAAAATAAAAGCGACATTCATGAAAAATAAAGTGATTCAGTTTGTAAAGACCTATCTCCTGTTTATCTTGATTTTCTTGGTACAGAAACCTTTGTTTATGTTTTATTACCATGATATTTACGAGAATGCCACTTTCGTTGATTATTTGTTGGTGATGTGGAACGGCTTGAAATTGGACGCGTCTATGGCAGGATACTTAACAGCTATTCCCGGTTTTATCCTAATCCTTTCTCTTTGGCTGAAGTCGTCGCTTATTCAACTAATACAAAAAGTTTATTTCTATATCATTGCTTTTGCGCTGTCCCTTATCTCGGTTGCCGACTTGGGGCTGTATAGGTATTGGGGATTTCGTTTAGATTCCTCGCCCTTGTTTTACTTAAGTTCGCCGAAGAGTGCCTTTGCAAGTGCCGATTGGTGGCTTATTGTTGCCGGTTTATTGCTGGTAATTTTGAGCGTGGCGTTGCTGTGTTTTTTATTTAATTATATACTTATCGGAACGAAAAAGGCTAAACTTCCTTTTCATCCAATTCCCACCGCCGGCTGTTTACTATTGCTGACCGCATTGCTCTTTATTCCTATTCGGGGAGGTTTCACTGTTTCGACGATGAATACGGGAAAAGTTTATTTTAGTCCTCGAATGGAACTTAATCATGCGGCAATAAATCCTTGCTTTAGCTTGATGGAATCGCTGAGTCGAGAACAAAATTTTGCCGATCAATATCGTTTTATGGATGCCGATGTGGCTTTAGAAGAATTTAATCAGTTAATAGATAAGCCGGTAACGGACTCTATTCCCTCTCTCTTTACCACTAAACGTCCTAATGTAATCTTGGTTGTTTTGGAGAGCTTTATGTCTAAAGTAATAGAACCGTTAGGTGGTTTGCCCGATGTGGCAAGGCGATTGAATGGATTCTCTCAAGAAGGTGTTTTGTTTACTAATTTCTATGCAAATAGCTTTCGTACCGATCGCGGATTAGTGTCTATTATCGGAGGTTATCCTGCTCAGCCAACTACTAGTATAATGAAATATCCACGTAAAACGCAGCATCTTCCCTCTATTCCCGCTTCGTTAAAAAAAGCAGGTTATGAGTTACAATATTACTATGGTGGGGATGCGGATTTTACTAATATGCGTTCTTTCTTGATGGCGTGTGGTATCGAAAATATTATTTCGGATGTGGATTTTCCTCTGAAAGAACGACAATCTAAATGGGGAGCGTTGGACGAAATAGTCTTTTCGCGCTTGGCTAATGACTTGAAGCAGCAGCAAAAAGAACCTTTTATGAAAATACTTCAAACCTCTAGCAGTCACGAACCATTTAAAGTTCCTTATCATCGCTTAAGCGATTTATATTTGAACTCTGTGGCATATACTGATAGCTGCTTAGGAAATTTTATAGACCAATTTAAGCAAACAAAATATTGGGACAACACCGTGATTGTATTTGTGCCCGACCATGCCGCTCGTTATCCCATTGATTTAGATAATCGAGATGTAGCTCGTTATCGTATTCCTTTACTTATGATTGGTGGAGCAGTGAAACAACCATTGAAAGTGGATACTTATGCTTCTCAAATAGATATTGCTGCTACCTTGTTACATCAACTGCAATTACCACACGATGAGTTCCGATTTAGCAAGAATATATTAAATCCTGCATCGCCTCATTTTGCTTACTTTGCTCATCCTGATTTTTGGGGAATGGTCACTCCTCGCAATCAACTTGTGTTCGATTGCGAATCCGGTACGATAATTTCCGATGAAGGAGACGTAAAAGGAGAAAACCTAGAAAAAGGAAAGGCTTTCTTACAAATACTTTATGACGACTTGGATAAACGATAGCTATTCGCCTTGCCACCAAAAGTCTTCTGTATTATTTCAAAAGTCTTCTGTATCTTAATTAAGTCTCAACTTTTTGATGATAAAAGTCTTGATGAACGCAACTGTTTCGTCTACTCCCAATACGGAAGAATCTATGCAAAGATGATAAGTGGCAGCTGCTCCCCATGTTTTATAGCTGTAATAATTGTAATAAGAAGCTCGTTTTTTATCCGTTTTTTCTATTAGTTCTTCCGCTTTTTCTTCGGATAAATGATGGATATGCCGAATACGTTGCATTCTATCAGATAGAGATGCAGATATAAAGATGTTTACGCAACGAGGATTATCACGAAGAATGTAATCGGCACAACGTCCTACAAATAGGCAAGACTTTTGCTCGGCTAAACGTCGGATTACATCGCTTTGTATTTTAAATAGTGAGTCGTTGCTTAGGCAATTGCCGTAAGGAATAGACCCATCGCTAATGAATGGAAATCGCATTCCAAAAAGTCCTCCGACAATGCTTTGCGATGCTTTCTCGTCTGCTTTTTCGAACAACTCTTTACACAAACCGCTTTCATCGGATGCTAGATTGATGAGTTCCTTGTCGTAGAAAGAGATTCCAAGTTCGGTTGCGAGCTTTTCTCCAATTTCTTTGCCGCCACTTCCTAGTTGCCGACCAATGTTTATTACGTAGTTTTTATTCATAGCTTTAAGTGTTAGATGGACAAATATACATATTTATTTCTTTTGACGTGTTATTCTGCGCTTTTTTTCAAAAGAATCAGTTTGCCCTAAGTGTTGTGAGTATATCTTGTTTTATCATGACGCAGAGGTGTGCTTTTTTGCTTCTTCATAATCTTTCGCTTTAAACTCTTTTTAGTTCAATCCTCAAATCGTATATTTGCGGATATATAGAAGAAAAGATGAATAAAGAAAGAGTATTAGTGGGCATGAGTGGTGGAATAGATAGTTCCGCAACTTGCTTGATGTTACAAGAACAAGGATATGAAGTGGTGGGGATAACCATGCGCACATGGGATTCTCCTTCTAAGTTTTCTTCCTCTGAGCAAGAGTTTCCCGACTATATCCTACAAGCAAAAGAACTTGCCGATAAATTGAACATCGTTCATTATATAGCAGACGAACGCATCCCATTTAAAGAAATTGTTGTCAAAAACTTTGTGGACGAATATCTGCAAGGTCGCACTCCCAATCCGTGTGTACTATGTAATCCACTCTTTAAGTTTCGGATGCTTACGGAATGGGCGGACAAGTTGAGCTGTAAATACATCTCTACCGGGCATTATTCCCGATTGGAAGAAAAGGATGGGCTGCTGTATATTATAGCCGGCGATGATGAAAAAAAAGATCAGTCGTACTTCCTTTGGCGACTCAGTCAAGAGGTACTACGTCGTTGCGTTTTTCCTTTGGGAGGAATGACAAAGATAAAAGTGCGTGAATATCTTAACGATAAAGGTTTTGTAGCAAAGTCGAAAGAAAGCGAGAGCATGGAAATATGTTTTGTCGAAGGCGATTATCGTGATTTTCTTCGGCAGCAGGTGCCCGATATAGATACTCAAGTAGGAAGAGGATTATTTGTTAATTCCGAAGGAGTGAAGTTGGGAGAACATAAAGGATTCCCTTATTATACTATCGGACAGCGCAAAGGTTTGGAAATAGCGTTGGGGCATCCTGCTTATGTACTTAAGATTAATCCACAGAAAAATACCGTGATGCTTGGAGAAGCAGAAGATTTAACTACGGAATATATGTTGGCGGAAGCCGATCAATTGGTGAATGCCGAGGAAATATTTCATACCGATGGATTAGGAGTGCGTATTCGGTACCATAGTAAACCCATTCCTTGTGAAGTTCAACGTTTAGCCGACAATCGTCTGCTTATACACTTCAACGCACCAACTACGGCGGTTACTCCGGGACAGTCTGCTGTTTTTTATCAAGGACAAAGAGTTTTGGGAGGAGCATTAATCGCTTCGCAACGAGGAATAGGAATGTTTATAGAAGAATTAAAGAAAAATGATTAAGAAATTAGTAATCTTATTACTGGGAAGTTTGATGATTATTCCCTTGCAAGCACAACGCACTTACAAATATCGTATTCATCTAACGGATAAAGCAACAACAAACTATACGCTCGACCGTCCCGAGGAATATCTTTCCGACAAAGCTTTGCAACGTCGTGCTAAACAACACCTAAAAGTAGATTCTACCGATTTGCCGGTATGCAGAACTTATATAAATGCTATTAAAAGTTGTGGAGTGGAAATTGTTATAACCGGAAAATGGAACAATACTGTTATTGTGCAATGCAAAGATACTGCTAAAATAGACCAAATAGCTTTGCTGCCATTTGTGGAGACTACTCAAAAGGTATGGATTTCGCCCGACTCGTTGATGGTTTATACCGAGGACAGAAAGACGAAGATAGAAAATAAATTGGTGAAGACGGACAATCTTTATGGTCCGGCTTATCGTCAGATAGCTATTCATCATGGAGACAGTCTGCATCGTGCCGGTTTTAGAGGCGAAGGAATGACAATTGCCGTTATTGACGCAGGATACTACAACGCAGACTTGATGAAAGTATTAAAGAAGATGAATCTGTTGGGCGTTCGCGATTTTGTGAATGATCAACAAGATATTTATGCCCGAAGTAGTCACGGTATGAAAGTCCTTTCTTGCATGGCAGCCAATGCAGAACGAGTGATGGTGGGTACGGCTCCCCAAGCTTCGTATTGGTTACTTCGCAGCGAAGATGAGGAAAGCGAACATCTGGTAGAACAAGATTATTGGGCGGCCGCAATTGAATTTGCCGATAGTGTAGGGGTAGATGTTGTAAATACTTCGTTGGGCTATAAAACTTTTGACGATAAAAGCAAAAATTATCGTTATCGAGATTTAGATGGAAAGTATTCGCTGATGTCCCGTTCGGCAGGTATGGCGGCAGATAAAGGAATGGTAGTCGTGTGTAGCGGTGGCAACGAAGGAAACAAGACATGGAAAAAAATTACTCCTCCGGCAGATGCGTTCAATGTGCTTGCTGTAGCTGCTGTAGATAGCTCGTTGGTGAACGCTTCCTTCTCTTCGGTAGGCAACACTGCCGATGGACGAGTAAAACCGGACGTAAGCGCAATAGGCAAAGAAGCAACTGTGTTAGATATTGATGGTAACGTGTCGAAAGCAAACGGAACTTCGTTCGCTTCGCCTATCTTTTGTGGATTGGTTGCTTGTTTATGGCAAGCTCGACCGGAGTTAACGGCAAAAGAACTAATGGAACTTATCAAGAAGTCGGGCGATAGGGCAGACTTCCCTGATAATATCTTTGGCTATGGAGTGCCGGATATGTGGAAAGCTTTTAATACTAAATAAAATGAATGATGGAAACAACTCCTCTTTCTCTTTATGATTTAAATGCGTTGGTGAAGGACAACCTCAACCAATGTATGCCCGATGAATATTGGATACAAGCGGAACTGAGCGATGTACGTTCCAACGCCACAGGACATTGTTATTTAGAATTTATTCAAAAGGATGTTCGTAGTAATAGTTTGATAGCAAAGGCAAAAGGAATCATTTGGTCAAGCACTTATCAACTGTTGAAGCCATATTTTGAAAAAGAAACGGGACAGTCTTTTGTGTCGGGCATCAAAGTAATGGTAAAAGTGACAGTCGTCTTTCACGAATTGTACGGCTACAGCTTGACTGTTACAGACATCGACCCTACTTATACCTTAGGCGACTTAGTAAAACGTAGAAAAGAAATCTTGCAACAACTCGAAGAAGAAGGTGTACTTACGCTCAATAAGGAATTGGAAATCCCGGTATTTGCTCAGCATATTGCTGTGATATCTTCTGCTACTGCTGCCGGATACGATGATTTTTGTCATCAATTGGAGAACAATGAATCTCAATTCAGCTTCTCTATAAAGTTGTTTCCGGCTATGATGCAGGGAGACAAAGTGGAGGAATCTATTATTAACGCACTCAACGCTATCAACAACGAACGAGATAAATGGGATGTGGTGGTAATAATTAGAGGAGGAGGTTCAACATCCGACCTCTCGTGTTTCGATACCTATTACTTGGCTGCTAATTGCGCGCAATTTCCGTTGCCTATCATCACGGGCATTGGACATGAACGGGACGATACTGTGCTAGACTCTATTGCGCATACTCGGGTAAAAACGCCAACAGCGGCTGCCGAGCTATTAATTAACAATCTCAACGAAATAGAAGCTAAAATCTTGGAGTATGAATTTTCAATTTGGAGCCTCGCATCTCAACGAATGCAATTGGAACAACAAAAAATAGATAGGCTGTTGAAACGAATCCCTGCTGCTGTTGCTATCTATAAGTTACGCGAAGAACATCGCCTAAATTCTCTCTACCAACAGTTAAAAACTATTTTGCCTATTTATTGTGTTACCGAATCGCAACGATTAAAGTTCTTGAAACAGCAAGTAGACAATGCTTCGCCTGAACATTTGCTCAAACGAGGTTATAGCATTACACTCAAAGACGGGAAAGTGATAACAGATGTCTCCCTGCTCAAACCGGGTGATAAACTGACTACTCGTTTACAAAATGGAGAAATAAAAAGTGAAGTTTACTAATTGATTATACCTTATTAATACATACAAATATGACAGCTAGAAAAGAAACTTACAATCAAGCAATGGACAAACTCGAAAAGCTTGTTGCGCAGATAGAAAATAATGAATTAGACATTGACTTATTGGGTGATAAACTAAAAGAAGCAAAAGAATTAATCAAGTTCTGCAAAGAAAAACTCTATAAAACGGATGAAGAGATTAAAAAAATATTGAGACAAACGGAAGAAGATAATTTGCAAGAATGAAATATAAACTTTACTTTTGCTACATTATTAAGTGAGTAACTAAACAATATAACGCATGAAAGAGATTGATTGGTCCAATTTGTCATTTGGTTATATGCCAACTGACTACAATGTTCGTTGCTACTACCGCAACGGCGCATGGGGAGAAATGGAAGTAAGTAGTAGTGAATATATAAATATGCACATGGCTGCTACTTGTTTGCACTATGGGCAAGAAGCTTTTGAAGGATTAAAAGCATTCCGTGGCAAAGACGGTCAAATTCGTATTTTTCGTTTAAACGATAATGCAGCACGTTTGCAAAGCACTTGTCGTGGTATTATGATGGCAGAATTGCCAACAGAAACATTCCGTAAACTTATTATAGAAGCAGTGAAGTTGAACGAACGTTTTGTTCCTCCTTACGAAAGCGGTGCTGCTCTCTATATTCGTCCTTTATTAATAGGAACGGGTGCTCAAGTTGGAGTACGTCCGTCTAATGAATATCTTTTTGTTGTATTCACCACTCCTGTTGGTCCGTATTTTAAAGGTGGTTTTTCAACTAACCCGTATGTTATAACTCGTAAGTACGACCGTTCTGCGCCTTTGGGTACCGGTATCTACAAAGTAGGAGGAAACTATGCCGCTAGTTTACGTGCCAGCATGGAAGCACACGAAGCAGGATATTCCGCAGAATTCTATTTAGACGCTAAAGAAAAAAAATATATCGATGAATGTGGTGCTGCTAATTTCTTCGGCATCAAGAACAATACTTATATCACTCCGCTGTCTACTTCTATCTTACCTTCTATCACTAACAAGAGCTTGATTCAGTTGGCGGAAGATATGGGAATGAAAGTAGAACGTCGTCCGGTTGCAGAAGAAGAACTAGAAACATTCGAAGAAGCCGGTGCTTGTGGTACTGCTGCTGTTATCAGTCCAATAGAACGCATCGATGATCCGGAAAATAATAAATCTTATGTAATAGCCAAAGATGGCAAACCGGGACCAATATGCACGAAACTATATAATAAACTTCGTGCTATTCAATATGGTGATGAGCCCGACAGATATGATTGGGTGACAATAGTTGATTAATGAACTAAATACGATTGAATTATGAAACAAAATTCAGAATTACGTGCGCAGGCACGTCAAGTCCTTTCAGGATCTTGGGGAATGGCAGTAATTGCTACTCTTGTTTATATGGCTATTGTTGGACTTATAGGTATAATACCTTTGGTGAATTCGATTGGCATTTTATTGTCGTTGCCACTAGGTTGGGGAATGATGATTTTATTTCTAAACCTATATAGAGGAGACAAGATAAGTATCGAACCTATGTTTGATGGTTTTAAAGACTACTTACGCATATTGGGGACTGAGGTTTTAGTTTATGTGTATGCTTTTTTATGGTCATTATTGTTGATTATCCCCGGAATTGTGAAGGCTTATTCTTATGGAATGACTTACTATATTTTAAAAGATAATCCTGAATTGAGTTTCAATGCCGCCATAGAGAAAAGTATGTCAATGATGGATGGTAAAAAGATGAAGCTGTTTCTGCTCGATTTAAGCTTTATCGGATGGCATATCCTTTGTCTTATCACTTGCGGTATCGGTTTTCTTTGGTTGGTTCCTTATGTATATACAGCTCATGCTGCTTTCTATGAAGATATCAAGGAAGAAACTGTAGTAATCGAGGCATAAAACAATTTATGGGAAAAAACAAACTAGAGAAATTTGCAGATATGCGGAGTTATCCGCACGTATTTGAATATCCTTATTCTGTGGTAGACAATGTCTGTTTTGATATGAAAGGACATTGGAATCGTGACTTTTTTAAGAACGACAATCCGATAGTATTGGAGTTAGGTTGTGGAAGAGGAGAATATACAGTAGGCTTGGGACGAATGTATCCCGATAAGAATTTTATCGGAATAGACATTAAGGGGTCTCGTATGTGGAGTGGAGCAAGTGAATCTTTAGAAGAAGGATTGACAAACGTTGCCTTTCTGCGTACTAACATTGAGATTATAGACCGCTTCTTTGCGCAAAATGAAGTGAGCGAAATATGGCTTACTTTCTCGGACCCACAGATGAAGAAGGTTACCAAGCGGTTAACTTCCACTTTCTTTATGAATCGTTATCGGCTCTTTTTAAAGCCAGAAGGTATTGTTCATCTGAAAACGGATAGTAACTTTATGTTCACTTACACTAAACTGATGGTGGAGAAGAACAAGTTCTCCGTTTCTTTTGTTACCGAAGATCTCTATCATTCCGGTTTGGTAGACGATATTTTGGGAATACAGACTTACTACGAACAACAATGGTTGGATAGAGGGTTGACGATTAAGTATATTAAGTTCACTCTTCCGCAAGAGGGTGTGTTCGAAGAACCGGAACAAGAAATAGAGTTAGACTCGTACCGTAGTTACAGTAGGAACAAACGGAGCAGTCTGCAAACAAGTAAATAAATAATTATGAATATCTATCCTAAACTTATACTCGACGCATTGTCTAATGTGCGTTATCCGGGCAGTGGAAAAAACATTGTGGAAGCCGAAATGGTGGAAGACAACATTCGTATAGAGGGCAATAAGGTATCGTTCTCATTAATCTTTGAGAAGCCTACCGACCCTTTTATGAAGTCGGTTATCAAAGCTGCCGAAACGGCTATTCTTACTTATGTGGATAAAGGAATAGATATTCAAGGAAATATAACGGTAAAAACTACTCAAACAGCACGACCTGAAGTTAGCAAACTGTTGCCACAGGTAAAGAATATAATAGCAGTCTCTTCGGGCAAAGGAGGAGTAGGGAAATCTACTGTTGCGGCAAATTTAGCTGTAGCTTTAGCAAAGATGGGTTATAAAGTGGGTTTGCTTGATGCCGACATCTTCGGACCGTCTATGCCTAAAATGTTTAGAGTAGAAGACGCACGTCCTTATGCTGAAAAGATAGATGGAAGGGAATTGATTATCCCCATCGAAAAGTATGGATTGAAATTGCTTTCTATCGGATTCTTTATAGACCCTGCACAAGCAACTTTGTGGCGCGGAGGTATGGCAAGCAATGCGCTCAAACAATTAATTGCCGATGCTCAATGGGGAGAATTAGATTATTTTCTTATCGACCTTCCTCCCGGAACAAGTGATATTCATTTAACTGTTGTACAAACACTTGCTATCACGGGAGCTATCGTCGTTAGTACTCCGCAAGAGGTAGCTCTTGCCGATGCTCGTAAAGGTATTAATATGTTCACTAACGATAAAGTGAATGTCCCCATCTTGGGCTTAGTTGAAAATATGTCATGGTTTACTCCCGCCGAACTTCCCGAAAATAAGTATTATCTGTTTGGGAAAGAAGGAGCTAAACATCTTGCCGAAGAGATGAACGTCCCACTTCTTGGGCAGATACCTATTGTGCAAAGTATTTGCGAAGGTGGCGACAATGGCACTCCTGTTGTTCTCAATGAAGATAGCATCACCGGTAAAGCTTTCATAGAACTAGCCGAGAATGTGGTGACGCAAGTAGAAAAGAGAAATGCCGAGTTGGCACCAACTACTATTGTGGAAATGAAGCATTAATATTTTTTTCTTTATTTCTTGAAAGTGCTCCAAATATCCACGACCATTTTTAGATGTTCGTATTCCTCTTCGAAACAACTACTGAAATAGTGTTTACCTAAATTATCTTCTATCTGCGAGAGATTCCACAACTTTCCATTTTTGAAACGCTTGTTGCTCAGTAGATTTTCGTTGTCTATGTGGATAATGTACAAGTAGACTAGTCTGTTGGTTTCCGGACTTTTGAATAAATGCTTGATGCTAAAATTCGCTTCTACAGTGCCGGCTATGGGATAAGCCTCTTCAACGAGTCGCTTTATTCCTTGGTCAATAGTTTCGCCATAGCGTAAAAAACATTCTAAGGGTACGTCTGTCTTGCTCTTTTCGAAAATACTGGTTGACTTGCGAGTACATAAATATAATTTACCATTACAAATAATTACGATGCGAGCTACAGGATTGATATAGGCGTTTTTATAGCTTAAGGCAGCTATCGTCGTTGTTTTTCCTATCACATTACCTTGTTCGTTGACAATAGGAAGTTTGTCGTTCCAATCCACAATACGATTAGACAATATCATGCCCGCTTGATTGAATGCTATAGTAATGACAAACATTAAAGGAGGTAACACTTGAAACAGAAAAAAGAATATCGATTCACTCAATGGATAATAGACAATCACCGAGAAGGTGATGATGATGAAATGAATGATGCACAAAATAATTGCCAAGCGAGCAGATAGAATACTTAATCCTAAGCTTCGATTGATAATTTGAGTGAGCGATAAACGCTTCTTGCGATTAAAAATGCTATGAAATAAACGTTGATTATAAAATAAAATAGTTGTAAATAAGATGGTTAACAACTCTAATGTGATGGGTAGACTATCACGATATAATAAATCGAAAGAAAATAGCTCTGAAAGAGATAAAATGCTCAATGATAAAATGGATAGGTAAAGAATAAAGTTATATATTTCTTTTCGGAAGAAAAGAAAAGAAATAGCCACATAGACTAGTCCTAATATCAAACTGACGAGAATAGCACCTTGACAGCTAATAAATAGGTTCACTATCATACACAAAATGGTGGGTATGAATCCTAATGATAGGTTAAATATTAGTTGAACCTTTTTCTTTTGTTTCATCTCGTCTCTTTCCCTCTATTGACACTTATGAGAAATATAATTTTCAGCGTGATAAGATGAACGTACTAAAGGTGCACTTTCTACATATTCAAAACCTTTATTAAGAGCTATCTCTTTATAATTGGCAAATTCGTCGGGTGTGATATATGCCACTACCGGAAGATGCTTATGAGTGGGTTGAAGATATTGACCAATAGTTAATATCCGGCAACCAACAGTGAGTAAGTCGTCCATCAAAGTTGCTACTTCGTCTTGTGTTTCGCCTAATCCCACCATGATGCCCGATTTAGCAGTAATTCCACTTTGGGAAATCATGTTGATAACCCGAAGACTAGTAGTGTAGTTAGCTGCGCTTCTTATCGAAGGACTTATTCTTTCCACTGTCTCCATGTTGTGCGAAATAATATCAGGTGCGGCAGCTATTACTAAATCGATGAGCTCTTTTTTGCCTTGAAAGTCGGGAATGAGTATCTCGATGGTAGTGTTAGGGTTTAGTCGTTTGATTTCTTGAATAGTAAGTACCCAATGGCGAGCGCCTAAGTCGGGGAGGTCGTCCCGGTCGACAGAGGTGATGACTACGTGTGCTAATTTCATCAGCTGAATAGATTCTGCTACGTGCAAAGGTTCTTGACTGTCTAAGGCTAAAGGTTTGCCCGTTTGTGTGTCGCAAAACTTGCAAGAGCGGGTACAGATATTACCACCAATCATAAAAGTTGCCGTTCCCTTACCCCAACATTCGCTCCTGTTAGGACATCTTCCACTGCTGCAAATGGTGTGCAACTTATGCGATTCTACTATTTGTTTAGTTTGAGTATATCGTTCGTTAGCTCCTATGTTAACTTTTAACCATTCGGGTTTCCTTACTCTGGTATGCTCTGTTTTATTTTTCATTGGAGGTAGCAAGGCTGTTTTCGATGAATTGAGTTAAACGGGTATAAAGATGTAAGCGAGTGTTACCTCCATAAATGCTATGGTTTCGATTTGTGTATATTTGCATATTAAATTGCTTGTTAGCTTGCACGAGCTGTTCGCTGTATTCGGCACAATTCTGATAATGAACATTGTCGTCAGCCGTGCCATGAACTAATAACAATTTACCGCTTAGTTTGTTGATGCGAGTAAATGCGGAAGCAGCTTTGTAACCTTCGGGATTCTCTTTGGGCGTGCGCATAAATCGTTCGGCGTAAATAGAATCGTAGTACTTCCAATCGGTAACGGCAGCTACGGCTATGCCCGCTTTGAATATTCCGCTTCCCTCGCTCATGCTCATAAGTGTGGTGTAACCTCCATAGCTCCATCCCCAAATGGCAATTCTATCTTTGTCGGCATAAGGTTGCTTTCCTATATATTTGGCAGCTTCAATTTGATCGTTTGCTTCTTTTACGCCAAGCTTCAAATAAGTGCATTTTTCAAATTCGGCTCCTCGTCCGCCTGTTCCTTGTCCGTCTACACAAACTACTAAATAGCCTATTGAGGCCATGTAATTTTCCCAACTAAGTGTCCATTTATCTAATACTTCTTGCGAGCCCGGACCGCTATATTGATACATCAATACCGGATATTTTTTGGCAGTATCAAAACCTATCGGCTTCATCATCCACGCATTGAGTTTCACCCCCTGCGTGGTAGTAAAACTGAAAAATTCTTTTTGTGGTAATGCTACTTGCGCTAATTTATTCTTTAATACCTCGTTACTAACCAAAGTTTTGAGTAATTTGCCATTATTGTCGTTTAATGTAGCTATCGGCGGGGTTGTGGTATTTGAAAAAGTGTTGAGATAGTATTTCATGTTGGCACTAAATACAGCTGTGTTCATCCCTTTCTTTTGCGAAAGTTTAGTTTGCTTCCCTTTGCCGTCTATCTTGTACACTGCTCTGAGCAGTGGACTTTCTTCGTTGCTCTCGTAGTAGAATGTGTTGGTTAGTTCGTCCCACCCCAAAAACTTATTTACCACATACTTTCCCTTTGTTACTTGCTTGATTAAATTTCCGCCTATCGAATACCAATAGAGTTGATTATATCCACTCTTTTCGCTGATAAAGCTAAAGTTGTTGGGGTAGAAAACAATATTATTAAAATTGCTTTCATTGATGTAATAAGGGCTTTCGTCTCTGACTATCAATTTACAGACAGCCGAACGAGGGTTAGCAAAATATAAATCAAAACGATTCTGCGTACGATTTAAAGTCATTACGGCAAGTGCATTTTCATCGCGAGTAAAACGAATACGAGGAATATATGCATCCGCATCGATAGGAAGGTTCATCTGACGAATTACTTTTGATTTGATATCGAATGAATGTACTGTTACTTTAGCATTTTTTTCGCCTGCTTCAGGATATTTGTAAGAGTAAATACCCGGATAACGAGTATATTCCTTGAACGTAGGATATTGTCCTTCGTAGAGCATAAAAGAAAACATCGGGACTTGAGTTTCATCGAAACGAACAAATGCAAGCATCTTGCTATCGGGGCTGAACTCAAAAGCGCGATTGTATCCGAATTCTTCTTCGTTAACCCAATCTGGAATACCATTTAATACTTCGTTGAGCTTGCCGTCTTTAGTTACTTGCGATTCGCTGTTCCCGTACAGAAGCTTAATCAAATAAAGATTGTTGTCTCTCACAAAAGCCACGCTATTGCCATCGGGTGAAAAAAGAGGAACTTGTTGAGCTCCATTGTCGGAAAGCGGTTCTACCTTGTTGTTCTTGATTGAGAACAAATAGTGAACAGCCGTATACGAACGTCGGTAGATGGGAGTGGTCTCTGTCTGTATTAAAATCCGACTTTCGTCAGGTGATAATTGATAACCTTCGAAAGTTTTAAATTTGCAATCGCGGGCAGTGGCTACATCGAACAAGGTGGTTATAGCTTTGCCGGTGGCAAAAGAATGTTTTGTAATTTTAGTTCCCTCATTATTCATTTGAGTATAATGTTCTCCATCTGCCATAGGGACGATGCCTCTCAATCCTTCGGCTTGATAAGTGCCTGAAACTACTTCTTCCAAATTTAATCTATCCTTTGTTTGCGCAAAGCAAAAAATAGCACTGATGCAGAGTATCAACAATAGCTTTATCCTTTTCATTCTAATACAGTTAAGTTATTTATTATCTGCGGCAAAAGTAAATAAATTAATTGGTTATATGATTGGGGAATAGACTAAAAAGAAAAGATATAAAAGAAAAAGATTACCTTTGTGTGCTCAATCAATATATGATGATGAATATCCAAACTCTTTACAGCGATTTTTCGTCTTTTCTGCAAAGTCATTTTGACTGCAAAGTCCAGAAAATATCAATTAATGCAGGCTTCACTTGTCCCAATAGAGACGGAACGAAAGGGGAGGGAGGTTGTACCTATTGCAACAATCAAACTTTTAATCCGGAATATTGTCATACGGAGAAATCTGTAAAAGAACAGTTGCAAGAAGGACGCAAATTCTTTGCCCGTAAATATCCGAGAATGAAATATCTAGCTTATTTTCAAGCTTACACTAATACTTATTCCGAGTTGGAAACGCTGAAACAGAAATACGAGCAAGCATTGGAAGTAGAAGATGTGATAGGAATTGTTATCGGCACACGACCGGATTGTATGCCCAATGAATTACTTGATTACCTAAAGGAATTGAACCAAAGGTGCTTCTTGTTGGTTGAATATGGTATTGAAAGTGTAAAAGACGCTACGCTGTTGCGCATTAATAGAGGACATACTTATGCCGATACGGTGGATGCAGTGAATCGTACGGCTGCAAAAGGCATATTAACGGGAGGACACGTTATCTTAGGATTGCCTACCGAAACGTCCGAAGAGATTGTAGCACAAGCAAAGATTCTTTCCAAACTTCCATTGACAACCTTGAAACTTCATCAACTTCAATTGATTAAAGGTACACGAATGGCAAAGGAGTATAGAGAGCACCCACAAGATTTTCATCTCTATCAAGTAGATGAGTATATTGATTTAGTGATAGACTATGTGGAACATTTACGTCCCAATTTAGTACTTGAACGCTTTGTATCTCAATCACCTAAAGAACTACTGATAGCTCCTGATTGGGGCTTGAAGAATTATGAATTTGTGGAACGTGTTAAAAAAAGAATGCATGAACGGGGTGCTTATCAAGGAAAATTGTACGAAGATTGAGAAATAAATTGTATTTTTGCTATTCAATTCAGATAAAACGTTAAAACAAGCTTTATGAACATAAAAGGGAAAGTACATTACGTAGGCGTAAACGATCGTAACAAACAATTGTTTGAAGCATTGTGGCCATTGCCTTACGGAGTTTCGTACAATTCGTATCTGATAAACGATGACGTGATTGCTTTGGTAGATACCGTGGATGTTTGCTACTTCGATATATTCCTGTCCAAAATAAAAAGAGTGATAGGAGACAAGCCAATAAATTATTTGATAATTAACCACATGGAACCCGATCATTCCGGTTCTATCCGATTGATTAAACAACATTATCCCAACATTATTATTGTAGGTAACAAGCAGACCTTTGGAATGCTCGATGGTTTCTATGGTGTGGGAGGCGAACGCTATGTGGTGGCAGATGGAGACTTCTTAGCTTTGGGACATCATACATTACGTTTCTATTTAACACCAATGGTACATTGGCCTGAAACAATGATGACATTCGACGAAACAGAAGGAATCCTTTTCTCAGGCGATGCTTTTGGTTGCTATGGTACTTTAGACGGCGGAGCGATTGATACACAAATAAATACGGATAAGTATTGGGGAGAGATGGAAAGGTATTACTCCAATATAGTGGGTAAGTATGGTGCTCCGGTACAAAAAGCATTGCAGAAGTTGAGTACTCTTAAAATAACGATGATTTGTTCTACTCATGGTCCTGTGTGGACAGAACATATTAATAAGGTGGTAAGTATTTACGACCGTTTTAGTCGCTACGAAGCTGAAGAAGGCGTGGTTATAGCTTATGGTAGTATGTACGGCAACACCGAACAGATGGCAGAAGTGATAGCCGAAAAATTATCAGCTTGCGGAATCAAGAATATTGCGATGCACAATGTGTCGAAGAGCAATTTATCATCTATTCTTGCCGATGTGTTTAGATATAAAGGACTTATTGTGGGTTGTCCCACTTATAGCGGGCATTTGTTTCCACTGATGGAATCATTTCTATCACAACTTGCAATAAGAGATATAAAAGGGCGCTATCTTGGCTACTTTGGCTCTTTCTGTTGGGCAGGTGCCGCAGTGAAGCGTATAGGAGAATTTAATGCTCAATTAAAATACGAGTTGGTGGGCAATCCTGTGGAGATGAAGCAAGGCATCAAAGAAGAGATAATTACTCAATGTTGCGATTTAGGTGAAGCGATGGCGGAACGTTTAAAATTAGACATGAAAAAATAACCTATTTAATAAACTTAATAAAAAAGAAATTATGAGACTAATTATTCAGCCTGATTATCAGACTATTTCTCAATGGGCTGCTAACTATGTAGCAGCAAAGATAAATAAAGCTCAACCTACTGCCGAGAAACCTTTTGTGCTAGGCTTGCCTACCGGTTCTTCTCCATTAGGAATGTACAAAGCTTTGATTGAACTAAACAAGAAAGGAATTGTATCGTTCAAGCATGTAGTTACTTTCAATATGGACGAGTATGTAGGACTTCCTAAAGACCATCCCGAAAGTTATCATTCTTTTATGTGGAACAACTTTTTTAATCATGTAGACATTAATTCGGCTAACGTAAACATCCTCAACGGTAATGCTCCTGATTTAGAGGCAGAATGTTCTCGTTACGAAGCTAAGATTAAGGCTTGCGGTGGAATAGATTTATTCCTTGGAGGTATTGGTCCCGATGGGCACATTGCTTTCAACGAACCGGGGTCTTCTCTTTCTTCACGCACTCGTGTAAAAACATTGACTACCGATACTATTATTGCTAATTCACGTTTCTTCGATAATGATGTGAACAAAGTGCCAAAGACTTCATTGACAGTGGGAGTAGGAACTGTACTTTCGGCTAAAGAAGTGCTGATTATTGTGAATGGACACAACAAGGCTCAAGCTTTATATCATGCAGTGGAAGGTTCTATCA
>JAVVPX010000018.1:0-30269 GCA_036655555.1 Bacteroidaceae bacterium
TACAAGATACAATATGATAAGATATATTATTGTAAAGAATACAATATGTATTATGAGTTGACAAAAAGTTCTCGTAATTGTAGTAATTACAATTAGCTATAATACCAATAAATCAGTCGATTCACAAGGAAAGAAGGTAAGTAAAATAAAGAGGGCTTATTGTATTTATGCAGCTATATATAATTGAATTGATAAAGCTTCCTACAATACAATAAGTGCTTAGCCGAAAAGTTATTGCTTTGGTACAAAAAAAAATTGGTTGTCTCACGACACCCAATCTTTATAACCTTAAATCTAATACCATGAAAAACATACTGCAAATATAGAGCTTTTATGTTATTCAGCATAATAAAGAGCAATATTTCTCTATTTATTAAAAGTATTTAACAGTATAAGTTCTAAAAAAGCCTATTCTACGTATAGAACTAGCCCTTTTAAATATTCTCCTTCGGGATGATAAATATTCACCGGATGATCTGCCGGTTGAGTCAATTGATGTAAAATACGTACGTTTCGTCCGGACATAGCAGCAGCGGTAAATACCGAAGTACGGAAATTATCTTTAGTAACTACCTGTGAACACGAGAATGTAAATAGTATTCCTCCCGGTTTAATCTTCTCAAAAGCTTTAGCATTTAGTTTTCGATAACCCTGCAAAGCATTGCGCAAAGCATCTTTGTGTTTAGCGAAAGCCGGAGGATCTAGGATTATTAAATCATACTGGTCACCCATCCTATCTAAATATTTAAAAGCATCTTCGGCATAAGCTGTATGACGAGTATCTCCGGGAAAATTTAGCTCCACATTTTGATTAGTAAGATCTACGGCCTTTGCTGAACTGTCTACCGAATGTACCACTTTCGCTCCTCCTCTCATTGCGCAAAAAGAAAAGCCACCGGTATAGCAAAACATATTCAATACGGTACGATTCTTGGCGTATTTCTCTAACAGAGCACGGTTTTCTCGTTGGTCAACAAAGAATCCTGTTTTCTGACCTTTAAGCCAATCCACATGAAACTTAAGTCCATACTCCATCGCTATATTTTCTGCGCTTCCTCCCATCAAGAAACCATTTTCTTGTCCGAGATCGGCTTTAAACGGCAATGTTGTTTCCGATTTATAATAAATATTTTCTATTTCACTACCCATCACTTCCGAAAGAGCTTTTGCCAGTTCTACCCGATAGACATGCATTCCCACAGAGTGTGCTTGCATAACGGCTGTTTTAGCATATATATCAATAATCAAGCCCGGTAGATTATCTCCCTCGCCATGAACTAACCGATAAGTGTTGTTAATAGGATTGCCTGCCAAGCCAATGCTTTTTCTCATATCGTAGGCAACAGCAAACTTCCTTTTCCAAAAGTCTATATTTGCCTCTTCTTCGTTAAAAGAAAGTACACGAACAGAAATACTTCCTATTTGGAAGTGCCCCATAGCAATAAACTCTCCTTTCGAAGTATGCACATTCACTATTTCTCCTTCCTCCGGTTCTCCTTCAATACGATTGATAGCTCCCGAAAATATCCATGGGTGAAAACGTTTTAATGATTCCTCTTTTCCCGGTTTAAGATAAACTTTCTTGTAAGACATATTCTTTTTTCTCTTCTTTTATTTCTTCTATTTTTTCTTTCTCGTAATCGCCTGTTTTTGCCAATTTTCTCAATAGTTCATATATTTTTAGGCATGTCCACGCATCTGTAGCAGCATAAATTTTCTGTGCATCGCTCATCACATCCGCTTCCCAATTAGACAAACGTTGCGATTTTGATATCTTTAGATTAAAAAGAATAGCATAAATTTTTTGCAAGCTCTTATCTTGTATACCAAAAGGCTTTACGTAATCTTGCAAATCAATACAAGACCGTTGGGTGAAAGGTGCTCTTTTATGAAGTGCCATGAAATCATCTCTAAGAGACAATCCCACTTTTATTATTTTTGGATTTTCTAGAAATTCAATAAGAGCAAAAGGTAATCCAATAGAATTAAGTCGGAACAAGAAACAAGTATCATCTGTCGACACGTGCAACAAAGCCACTTTATGCGATTGTCCCTTCATGAACGATGGTTTTGTTTCACTATCTATTCCAACTGTTAACCGGGTATTTAGATAATCTATTGCTTTTTTAACTTCCTCTTCGGTTTGTATAACAATGGTTCTTCCCGGAAAAGCCTCTTTAGGCATTTGGGATATTTCTTCTTTCGATATTGTTCTTCTTACAATCATAATTATTCGTTCAACATATCATTTTCATCTATTTCATCGTCTTTCACATTGTATTTCACATCGTGAAGAGCTCCTAGCGTATTTACTAAAGTCTGTCCCCAAAACAATTCAAAATGTTCCTTACAAAGGGCTAAAGAATCATTCATTGTTTGGTCAAATCCCAACTTAAATACTGAAACAAAATTCTTTAAATCCTGATAAATATCTGTTAAGTCTTCCGATATACATTTCTTAATAGGTACATCGCTATATGCCATTTCGGGGAGAAAGACTTCTAAATAATCGTCTTTTTCGCCTAGAATGGATGCTATGGTAAGACGCATCACTTCATAGTCGTCTTCTGTCACAAAATCTTCGGACGCTTCATCGTTTTGTATTTCACATTCGGGAATCATCGAAGCTTTGAGATAAAGCAAAGGAAGTATTTTTAAAGTTATATCAACAAACGCTTTACGTTTCATTCCTTCCGATCGTTCGAAAAACGCACAATATTCAGCAGCCACAGTTACAAACTCCACTGTATTTCTGTCAAATATAACTTGAGTATCCTGTTCCATATTCTTTTATTTGAACCGCAAAGTTACGAAAAAAGGGATACACGTCACTTAATATGATAGTTTTATTTTTCTCAAATAAGAATGATTATTGCCGATTTCTATCTATATTTGCGACTAAATTATTAACACGGATTATTCATGGCTAAGAAAAAGATAGACATAGAGTCGGGAAACAGACCGACATCTGCCGGTAAGCTCTCTCAGTTTCTAGGAAACGAAACCTTTCATTTTGTTACCGGATTGATATTAGTTATTTTTTCGGTTTATTTATTGTTGGCTTTCGCCTCTTTCTTTTTTACCGGTGCAGCAGATCAAAGTATCATTGAGAATCCTAATTCGGGGCAACTAGCTTCAGTTAATAATCATGTAAAAAACTATGCAGGTGCAAGAGGTGCACTATTAGCAAACTATCTTATCAATGATTGTTTCGGCATTTCTTCTTTTTTGATTGTACTTTTCTTAGCAGTAGCCGGAATGAAGTTGATGAAAGCTTATTCTTTTCGAATTTGGAAATGGTTTTTAAGCTGTTCGCTCCTTCTTGTCTGGTTTTCTGTATTCTTTGGCTTCGCTCTTGGCAAAGTCCTTGATAGCACTTTTGTCTATCCGGGAGGATTGCATGGATATAATGTAAGCAATTGGTTGGTTTCTCAAATAGGAGTACCCGGTGTGTGGCTCGCTTTGCTTATCACAGCACTATTCTTCTTTATTTATTTGAGTACGCAAACAATTATTTATATTCGAAAGCTCTTTAGAGTGAACTTTTTGAAGCGTAAAGAGAAAGAAAAGGCTGAAGAAGTAACAATTAGTTCTGATTCACCTATCATGGAAGAGACGCAAGCAGAATTCACCAACCCTGAACCTCAAACTGTGGACTTTGATATTAAGCATAGCTACTCTCAAAAATCAGAGAAAACACCGATAAAGGATGATAGTTGGATAAGCAATGCCCCACAGGATGATATTATCCCTATCGACAATCCCATTCGAAAAGATTCGGAGGAAGAAGAGGATGAAGACGAAAAGGAATGCGAAGATAATAAAGAACCGAACTTTAGTATCAATAACAATCGTTCGGAAGACGATGATGAATATCAAGGTCCCGAATTAGAACCTTACAATCCGACTTTGGATTTGGAAAACTATCACTACCCGACTCTTGACTTGATGAAACGTTATGAGAATAGCGAACCAAATATTAATATGGCGGAACAAACGGAAAACAAAGATCGTATCATCGACATATTAAGAAGCTTTGGTATAGAAATAAGCACCATTAAAGCAACCGTAGGTCCTACTATTACTCTTTACGAGATTACTCCTGAATCGGGAGTACGTATTTCTAAGATAAGAAATTTGGAAGACGACATTGCTCTTAGCCTCAAGGCATTGGGTATACGTATTATTGCTCCAATCCCCGGAAAAGGAACGATAGGTATAGAGGTTCCAAATTCAGACGCTAAGATAGTGCCAATGCAATCTGTTATTGGTTCCAAAAAATTTCAAGAATCTACTTACGATCTTCCTATTGCTTTTGGAAAAACGATTACCAACGAGGTATTTATGGTAGATCTTTGTAAGATGCCTCACGTATTGGTGGCAGGAGCTACCGGACAAGGAAAATCTGTAGGATTGAATGCTATCATCACTTCACTTCTCTATAAAAAACATCCGGCAGAACTCAAATTTGTGCTTATCGACCCTAAGAAAGTAGAATTTAGTATCTACTCTACCATCGAAAAGCATTTTTTGGCTAAACTTCCCGATGGAGAAGATGCCATCATCACAGATTTTACCAAAGTGGTGCAAACGCTCAACTCGCTTTGTATAGAAATGGATACTCGATACGACTTACTGAAGAAAGCTCATGTACGTAATATCAAAGAGTATAACACTAAATTTATTGGTCGTAGACTAAACCCCGAAAAAGGACATAAATTTATGCCATACATAGTGGTAGTAATTGATGAGTTCGGAGACCTTATAATGACTGCCGGTAAAGAAGTGGAATTGCCAATCGCGCGTATTGCTCAATTAGCTCGTGCGGTAGGTATTCACATGATTATTGCCACGCAACGACCAACAACTAATATCATCACCGGTACTATTAAAGCGAATTTCCCTGCACGAGTAGCATTCCGAGTATCATCAATGATGGACTCGCGTACAATTCTCGACAGACCGGGCGCAAATCAATTGATAGGACGAGGAGATATGCTTTTTCTTCAAGGAAGCGATCCTGTACGTGTGCAATGTGCTTTTGTCGATACACCGGAAGTGGAACAAATTACTAACTTTATCAGCCGTCAACAAGGATATACTACGGCATTCTACCTTCCCGAATATGTAAGTGAAGAAAGTGATAGTAGCGTAGGCGAAGTAGATATGAACCGTCTCGACCCTATGTTTGAAGATGCTGCCCGACTATTGTTATTCATCAGCAGGGTTCTACCTCACTCATCCAACGTAAGTTTTCTATCGGTTACAATAGAGCTGGACGCATCATGGATCAGTTGGAAAAAGCCGGTATTGTAGGTTCATCTGAAGGTAGTAAAGCACGTCAAGTGTTGTGCATGGACGAAAATGATTTAGAAATGAGATTAAACAATCTGCAACAATAGGCGTTTGACTATTAAGAAAAAGAATGAAATGACAAACAAAAAGAGAGGTGGTATATGCCTAATAATAATATTGTTTTCTCTTTCCCTTTGTGCTCAACAAGATAAACAAGCAAAAAAAATATTAGATAAGACGTCTGCCGTATTCCAACAAGCTAAAGGTATCAATGCCGGTTTTTATCTTGAGAACACAAGCAAAAGCGGCAAAAAGATAGGAGAAGGTAAAGGAACAATCCGAATCAAAGGTAATCAATTCGTGATGGATAGTGAAGGAATAACTACTTGGTTCGATGGCAAAACACAATGGAGTTACGTTGCTGCCAACGAAGAAGTCAACATTAGTAATCCAAGTCCCGAAGAGTTGCAAAGTATTAATCCCTACACCTTGCTAAATCTATATCGTCAAGGATTCAATTATCAATATAACGGAATAAAGACTCGTGGGGGAAGACAAGGCTACGAAATTCGTCTCATTCCTCAAAATAAAAAGCAGGAGATGAGCAGCATCATTTTGTTTGTGACCAAAACTTATCAGCCTTACTATATTGAAGTGAGACAAAAAGATGGGTCTACAAGCGAAATTACAGCTACCACTTATCAAACAGGACTACTTTTTGAGGATAGTTTCTTCCGATTTGATAATAAAAAGTACCCTAAAGCAGAAATGATAGATTTACGATAAATAATAACTAATGATGGAAAAAGAAAAGACAAGATGCCTGATTATAGGTTCAGGACCTGCAGGATATACTGCTGCTATATATGCGTCGAGAGCTAATTTATCGCCTATTCTTTACGAAGGATTACAACCGGGCGGACAGCTTACCACTACTACTGAAGTAGAAAACTTTCCGGGATATCCCGAAGGAGTTACCGGACCAATATTAATGGAAGACTTAAAGAAACAAGCGCTGCGATTCGGAACGGACATACGTTTTGGTATCGCTACCGCTGCCGACCTTAGCAAAGCTCCTTACCAAATCACCATAGACGGAGAAAAGGTGATAGAAACAGAAACACTGATTATATCTACAGGAGCAACAGCCAAATATTTAGGACTTTCGGACGAAGAGAAGTATGCCGGTATGGGAGTTAGTGCCTGTGCTACCTGCGACGGATTCTTTTACCGAAAGAAAGTAGTTGCCGTTGTGGGTGGAGGCGACACTGCTTGTGAAGAAGCTATTTATCTTGCCGGATTGGCAGCTAAGGTATATCTTATTGTCCGCAAACCATTTCTACGCGCATCGCAAATAATGCAAGATAGAGTGATGAATCACGAACGAATTACTGTACTCTTCGAGACCAATACTTTAGGACTATATGGCGATAATGGAGTAGAAGGCGCACATTTAGTAGAACACCAAGGACAATCCAACGAAAGAAAGTACGACTTGGACATTGATGGATTTTTCCTTGCTATCGGACACAAGCCTAATTCTGAAATCTTTAAGCCCTACCTAGCATTAGACGAAATAGGATATATTCTTACCGAAGGATCTACTCCACGCACCAAAGTACCGGGAGTTTATGCAGCCGGAGATGTTGCCGACCCTATCTACCGACAAGCTATCACTGCTGCCGGGAGCGGTTGCAAAGCAGCTATAGAAGCCGAAAGATACCTATCGGAGCACGGATTATAGAGACTAAACAATATCGGTTACTACTGACCCTTGCGAACGGCTTTATCGAAAATGATAAAGCCGTTCGATTAATATTATCAATAAGTTCGTTACTTTTTTATAATATATTCGGTTTATATTTTTTGTTTCGTTAGAACCAACTCTTAGCTCGTTCCAAGTCTTCAGTATTATTTCAACACTTTTCAATAATTTTAGTCAAAAGATACCTTGAGAAAAAAGGATATAACTCTCTGAGCGAAAATTGTAGGCTTACAAAGTTACCTTCATTTGCTATTAACATATTACTTTCATATTCGCAGTTTCGCTTTTCTTTTTTTATAAAATCATAAGCAAGAGACCAAAAAATGATTGTATTTAATCATTCTCTATGTGAAGTTTAACTAATTTTTTTATTATTGTGTGAAATATATATATATCTTTGCACCGAGATGAACAAGTCATTATTTGATGGCTTAAATTAACGAATAAATGAATATTCTCGGAACAATAGATAGAAGTATCTTACTCAAGATATTTAATCAACAAGCCTCTTATATTTGGGTCAACATAAAAAATTGGCCTGACTGAGTGTCGCCCTTATCGGGAACTTTTACAATCCGCTAAACTAATTTACGCTAATGATGAACGCTAATTTTAATTAATTAGGGGGTCATCTTATCTGTTGCCCTATAATAATTAATTATAGAGCGTACTGATTTAATAATACCAAATATTTATATAATTGAAGTTTAATAAAAAAAAGAAGCAGAAGATGAGAAAATTTATTCTTTTGTTTGTATCCTTGACAGTGATGAGTACCCAAATGATGTGGGCACAAAGCTTCCGAATTTCCGGAAAGGTGACTGCAGCGGAAGATCATGAGCCATTAATTGGCGCTTCCATCTTGCAACAAGGAACAACAAATGGCGTGATTACCGATATTGATGGTAACTACTCGTTAGAAATAGAAGGCGCACAAGCTACACTACAGTTTTCGTACATTGGTATGAAAGCCGTAACAAAAACAGTAAATACCTCAAGCGGAGTTCTAAACATTGCTTTGCAAAGTGACACTCAATTAGTTGATGAAGTGGTAGTAGTTGCGTATGGAGTTAGAAAAAAAGGTACAATTGCCGGTTCGGTTTCTGTGGTAAAAGGGGACATTATCGAAAACACACCAACAGCAAGCTTCGACCAAGCTTTACAAGGAAAATCTTCCGGGTTAACGGTTCTCCAAAATTCAGGCGAACCTAGCTCACCTGCTACTTTCCAAATTAGAGGAACAAACTCTATCAATGCCGGAACTACTCCCCTATTTATAATGGATGGTGTAGCTATTTCGGCAGACGACTTCTCTTCTATCAATCCCAATGATATTGAAAGCTTCACGGTGCTGAAAGATGCTTCTTCTACTTCTATTTACGGAGCTCGTGCTGCTAACGGTGTGATTGTTATCACAACCAAAAAAGGTAAAATGGGAGATAAAGGTAAAATAACTTTCCGCGCACAATATGGTGTTTCCAATTTAGCTTATGGTAAGTGGAATCAGATGAATACGACTGAACGCCTCGACTATGAAGAGCAAATAGGATTACGCGTACCGGGAACTTACGATCGCGAAACCCTTGAACGTACCAATATTAATTGGCGCGATGTGGTCTATAACGACAAAGCACCGATGATGTCGTATGAGTTGAGTACTTCGGGCGGTAGCAATAAATTCAACTACTTTGTATCTGCAGGATATTTCGGACAAGAAGGAATAGCAGTAGGATCCGATTTTAAAAGATATTCTTTACGTGCCAATCTTGAAGTACGCCCGGTAGAATGGTTAAAGATAGGCACAAACACTTCTTTATCGTACGAAAATGTGGAAGAAGCAAATGAAGGAAATTATAATGTGGTCACTCCCATCTCGGCTGCTAAATTTATGTTGCCCTATTGGGACCCATACGCAAAAGATGGTTCCATTGCTTCTATAAATAATAATACATGGAAAGGTTCCAATCAAAATCCACTCGAATGGTTAGCTAATAATCCAAGCGAGCGAAATAAAGCCAAAGTACTTTCTAGCTTATATGCAGAGCTAAGACCCATTGAAGGACTTACAATCCGTACCGTTGGAGGTATTGATGCTTCCGATAACCGTGCTACGGGAAAGTCAAATCCTTCTTATCTACCCAATTCCGGTTCGGGAATGGTTGGCAAATCGTATCAACGCTATTCAAATTTGACTTGGACAAATACGGCAAACTACATCTTCTCTATAAAAGATGACCATAACTTAAATTTATTATTAGGACAAGAAGCTGTTGCAAACCAGTCGGAAGGGTTCGACGTAACAACACGTGGACAGTCTAACAATAATTTATTAACCATGTCTACGGCTACTGCCGCAACTGATTGGAACGACATCACTACCGAATCGAGCTATCTGTCTTTCTTTGGTCGTGCAGAATACAACTACAACAACAGATACTATTTAGATTTCTCGGTTCGTCGGGATGGTTCTTCAAAATTTGGGAAGAACGCTCGTTGGGCAAACTTTTGGTCGGTAGGCGCAATGTGGGATATCAAGTCCGAGCAGTTTATGGAAGACATAAGCTGGATAAACAGCGCACAGTTTATTGCAAGTATAGGAACTTCAGGAAATTCATCCATCCCTGCATACGACCATTCAGCCTTATTTACTGCAGGTCCTAAATATTCGGGAATGACTGGTATCGCTCCTTATTCGAGAGGTAACGAAGACCTTACTTGGGAAAAGCTAATGACAACAAATATTGGATTAAAACTCGGTTTGTTCAACCGTGCCAATCTAAATATAGAGTTCTACAATAAGAAAACAACCGATATGTTGATGGAAGTGCCTGTTACATTTGGTAATGGGTTCGAAACAAAATGGGATAACATCGGTGTAATGGTAAACCGCGGAGTTGAAATCGACCTAAGCGTAGACGTTATTCGCAACAAACAATTCACTTGGAGCATATCCGGTAACGCTTCTTATAATCATAATGAGATTACCGAACTTTATAATGGTCTTGACCAATACGAAGTAGGCACTTCGGGATTAATATTAAAGGTGGGACATCCTTATGGCGAATTTTATGCCGTACGCAATGCCGGAGTAAATCCTGCTAATGGAGACGCTCTTTGGCTAACAAAAGACGGACAGATAACCAATGAATTTAATAATGAAGATAGAGTATTGTTGGGCAAAAGCTTTGTTGCTCCTTGGCAGGGAGGTTTTGGTACCGCTTTTTCTTATAAAGGCATCCAACTGAATGCTCAATTTAGTTGGGTAGCAGATCGTTGGATGATGAACAACGACCGTTTCTTTGACGAAAGTAATGGCATCTATGCTTCCTATAACCAATCATCTAAATTGCTCGATCGTTGGATGAAACCGGGTGACGTAACAGAAATTCCTCGTGATGGAATTCCTACACAACTAGATACTCACTTGCTAGAAGATGCTTCATTCTTACGCCTTAAAAACTTATCGCTAAGTTATGATCTCCCTAAGTCTTTATTGAAGAAGACAAAGGTAATTGAACGAATAAAAATATTTGGACAAGCTCAGAACTTATTTACATTTACCAAGTTCACAGGTTTGGACCCGGAATCTAACATGAATATTTATAGAGCCTCCTATCCGTTGTCTCGTCAGTTCTCATTAGGTCTGGAAGTATCATTCTAAAATAATATAAATTCGAAATCAATTAGAATTATGAAGAATCTAAAAATATATTTATTAACAACCTTATTGCTTACAGCATCTGCTTGTAGCGATTTCTTAGATAAATACCCTGATACTGCAGTACCGGAAGATGAAGCGATGACCGACTTAACTTCGAGCAAGGAAGTAGTGATTGGTATTTACAGCAGTTTCAAAAATCCTGCCTTATATAGTGGCTATTTAGCATTGGGTCCCGATGTTCAAAGCGATTTAGTATATGCCGTGAAAGGATATACAAATGCATATGGTAATTTATATCGTGGAGATTTCAAAGACGACAACACACAAATTACAGATGTCTATTCCGGATTATATCAGATAATAGCTCGTTGTAACTTCTTTATGGACCATAGAGATGCTGTTTATCCTACCTTGATAACAGAAAAAGACAAAGAAGTATTTAAGAAAAGCGAAGGCGATGTACATTTCTTCAGAGCTTTAGCCTACTCCGATCTTATTCGCATTTATTGCGAAGCTTACGACCCTGCAAATGCAGAAAATCAATTAGGAGTATCTCTTTATTTACATTATCGTAAAAACAATGAAGCTAGTTCAATAGAACCTCGTGCTTCACTTGCTGCTTCTTATCAACAAGTATTAGACGACCTTGCAGTAGCCGAAAAATATGCTACCCGCAAAGGTGCTAATACAGGATATATAACTATTGGCGCTGTGCAAGCTCTTAAAACGCGTGTGTATTTGCATATGCAAAGATGGGACGATGTGATTAAATCGGCTACCGAAATTGTCGATTCCAAGATATATACATTGGCAGATGCCATCAAACAAAAATGGAGCGACGAAGCTACAGGCAACACCATGAGCGATTATCAATTAATGTGGAAGTACGATAAAGGAGACGAAATTATTTGGCGTGTAGATATGTCGGCTTATGATAAAGGAGGTGCCCTAGGTACTATATTCCTCAACTATAATAACGTAAAATATCTACCGGATTATGTACCGGCAAAATGGTTGCTTGACTCTTTTAGTCAAAATGATAATCGCTATTCGGCATTCTTTTATTCTGTAAAGACCGGCTTTCCTCATGGACTTACTTGGCCTATCGTCATCAAATACTTAGGTAATGCCGATATTGATGCCGGCGTTGGTAAATATTATACGAATATGCCTAAAGTATTGCGCTACTCAGAAGTTTATTTGAACAGAGCCGAAGCTTATGCTCAAAAAGGGAAAACAGCTGAAGCAAATGCCGACTTAACTAAATTAAGAAGAGCCCGTATAACCTCTTATGGTATGAGCTCTTATGCTCAAGATAAATTATTGGAGGCTATACAAATAGAACGAGCTAAAGAGCTATTTATGGAAGGCTTTCGTTTATCGGATTTGAAACGTTGGCATTTGGGATTTGAGCGTAAGCCTCAACTAGGAACTGTTGACGGACCTTTAAACAATGCATTGAAGGTATCGAAGGATGACCCTAATTTTACTTGGCCTATCCCAAGACACGAATTAAATGCTTCTATGGGAATTGTTAAGCCTAATGCTAGTAACAAATAAGGAACGAAATTATGAAGAAATATATATATAATAGTCTGTTTATACTACTTGCAACCTTATTAATAGGCTGCCAAGAGAAAGAGAATTTTTATTCAGGAAATTCGTACGTGATGTTTTCCGATTCATCTTTAGTAATGCCTGTTACAGCTACAAAAGAAAGTAATTTCGATATTTATGTAGGGGCAACTCTTGCCGAAAACTATGACCGTACTTATGTAGTGGATGTTAATATTGGTAGAACAAATGCAATTGAAGGATACCATTTCGATATTTTATCACGAAACGTAACTATCAAAGCCGGAGAACGTGCGGGAAAGATAACATTGAAAGGTTATTTTGACCATATCACTAGAACCGACAGCTTAGCTTTAACATTGAAATTGATTAATGTAAAAGGTGAAAAGTTCGATATTTATGGAGACGAAGTAAATGTGCATTTATATAAATGCTACCCATTCAACATTGACGATTATGTGGGCGATATGCGCATGACTGCCACTTTCCCTTTTAGTCAAGAAGCTAAAAACTATTTAGTAAAGAGTAAAAAGATAGATGACCATACACTTATTATTGAAACTCCATTTGATGACAGTTACGATTTAAAGGTGAAGTTTTTATCATCCGACGATGAGCCGATGAATAATGAAATAAAGGTGGTGGAACAAGCAGTCTTTCAAGATGCTAGTTATGGATTAGTTTTTGCACAGACAATAGATGGCGACCCTAGTTATTATATTGCTGCCGATAGAGGTTTAGTACTTCTACTGAATATGTTTTTACCTAAAGTGGGAGCTTTCGGAAATTACCTTTATGCATTTAAATGGATAACTCCATACGAAGCTGAAGCTGAGAAGAATGATATAACAACCCCTTATAGCATCTCGAATAGTGCTGTTAAAGGATTCTTTCAAAACAAATAACAAGCTACATAAAAAGATAATATATGAAATTAGCAACTAAAATAAATCGCTTAGGCTTTTGGTTATTTATAGCCATCGCGTTTCCCTTTATTGCTTGTTCGGACGATAAGACAGGCGAAGAAGAGGTTAACGGAGAAACAAAGTTCAAGGTAGAAGATATTATATTTGAAGGTGAAAAGGGAGAACAAGAAGTTACTTTTACTTTCGAGGCAGGCAATAGTTGGACAATATCGTTCTCTAATGGCGGGAACGCTTTTTTCTCTGCTACTCCAACAAGCGGCGGAGCAGGCAAAGCTACCGTTACAGTGAAACCTTTGCGCGACAATGCCGAACTTTTGATGCGTACAACTGAGCTGCGCGTATTAGTAGATGGCGTTTCACAACCTTATACAGTGAAAATATCACAGAAGAGCAAAGCTCAAAATATTAATATTGATAAAGACCACTTAATATTGAAAGCAGATGCTGCCGGAGAATTCTTTATAGACACGGTGTTAGTAACATCTAGCTATAAATGGGACTTATCAAAGGCAAGCGAAGGACTTCTCTTCAAACGTATGGTAGTATCACAAACAGGCAATGGTTCCGTTGAAAAATTAGTAGTCATGGCGGACTACAAGGCTTTCAAAGCATTGAAAATGGAAGGTGGTTTTAGTTTAGGAATGGGAGAAGACACGAGAGCTATCACATTGGAAGCTACTTCTACCTGTAAAGCCTATGTTAATAAAGGATCGAAAGAAGAGGTTACCAAATTTGAATTTGTAACAGACCCCGCTTCGCCCGGTTCTTATATGGTCGAAATGTATGTTTTGTGCAATGTACAATGGAAAATTGAAGGATTGCCAAAATGGTTGACAACTTTATGCCCTACAAATCTTTCGGAAGATGGTAAGTTGGAAAAAGATTCAGTGGTTGTGAGAATACAAATACCCTCAGAGGGTCTTTCTATCGAAGAAAAGAATACTAACATCACCTTGAAAGATGTTAGAGGTGAGACCTTAATCTCTATTCCTGCTCATTTTGCAGGCGTTGGCGATTATCTCAATCATCATATTGAATTCCCGGCTTTTGATAGTCATGGAAATGATTTTGCTTTCGACCCATTGAAAGGAATAGATAAAGTAGTAGAACTACCGTTCTTAATGGAAACATCATCGGATTACCCTAGTATAGAGAAGGCTCCTTTCAAAATGATTTTATGTAAATCGGAAAGTGGAACAATGAAACGTTCCGAAGTTCATTGGTCTACACTACGTATGGGCGATGCTTCTAAAAACAAAATAGTAAATGGTATCTATAATAAAGAGCTTTATATAACAGCAAACAATCGTGGAGATGCCGATGATATGAGTAAAATCACCTCATTCGGAGTAGAGCGTGAAGCTTATTTGTTTATTGTTCCAAAATCGGTAGGATTCAATGACTTGTTCGTAGATGCAACTTCTGCTACTTTGAAAAGTCAATATATAGGTACACGCATCATTCAAAAGAATGGTCTAGTACAATATAAGATGTCTGTTACCGGCATAGAAAATAAGAGTACAATAACAGTACCTGCAACCGGGAAAAATACCACTTACAAGATGATAACCGATGCCGTCAAAGTGGTTACGGACAAAATGGATATAACGGAAGAATTGGCAGGGAAAGAAGACCCTATTTCTTTTGATCCAAAAGACGTGCTAATCGACTTCCCTCGTAATGGTCAAGGCATAGCTGACTTAACCAAGTTAATTGTTAACGTAGGTAAGAATAAGGCCGGAAGAGAACGTACCATTCGAGTAAATGTAAGAGCTGATAGAGGCACTGACTCCGATGGAACTGATAACTTATATACGATGTTTACCTTTTATATTAAACAACCTAAATAAAATAGATTACTGATGAAATCATTATTAAAAATAGCGTTGATATCCATCTCTTTTGTCGGACTGCTGCTGTGTGCAGGGTGTTCCGACGATGAATTAGTCTCACCGACTGGAGAGCATGGATATATGCAAGTGAAATTGTATAAAAAAGGTGCAATTAGCCGCGCTTCAAATTTAGAAACCGGTAGTGAATTGGCTTTTTTGAGAGATGCACGTAAAATTGTATTAACTTTATCGTCGAACAGCAAAGAATTTGTAGTTGCATTAACTCCGAAAGCCGTTAGCGATGATGCAGCAGAATATGGTTTAATTACCGAACCGGTAGAATTGATGCCGGGCAAATATACCGTAAAATATTATATGATTTATGGCGAAAATGTGGTAGACGACCAAGCAGAGATATTACAATCGGGCACTCCTGACGAAGAAACTCTTTTTGAAATAGAAAGCAGACATATCACTACCCTAGACTTTCCTATTCAAGCAGTATTGAAAGGACAGTTTGCTGCAGTGTTTGGAAAAGATCTTTCCGGAATAGCTACGCCTATTTCGAGAGCTTCTATAGATAATAGTTCATTCAAGTATGAAGAGATTGCTACTGCTGTATTTACCTTTAAGCATCGCGCTAACGGTATAGACTATCTAGAAAATTATCCGGTAAAGGCTAAAAAGATAAAAGGTGAATCACTCTTTTCTACAGATACAATTCCCTTGAATGCGGGTGAATATACCCTTTCTCACTTTAAGCTTTATAATAAAAACAGCGCACTTATCTATGCTACGGATAATGAACAAAAGATAAATGTGAAACACTATGCCGTATCTCGCGATACAGTAAATGTGAAGATGCATGAAACGGATGCTATCCGTGATTATATTGCTTTATACAATATATGGATAGCAATGGATGGTAAGAACTGGGCATGGGCAGGCGATGAACATACTGCGAATGCTAATTGGATATTTAAGTTTGCCGATGGGACTCCTCGTCCTGTGGATACGTGGGGAGACCAACCGGGAGTTGCTTTAAATGGAAATGGTAGAGTCTCTTCTTTAAATATAGGAGGCTTCAATCCTAAAGGGATGGTACCTGATGCTATTGGGGACTTAACTGCATTGGAAGTTTTATATCTTGGTTATCATAGCGAAGAAGGCGGTGTACCACACGAAGACGGTATGGTGGATGTTCTTAATCCTTATGCTTTAGCTAAAAAAGGAGTAGACCTTCGTGCTAATCGTATGAAAATAGCCGGCGAAAGATCCGCTTTGAGAAAACAAAGAGAACAAACTCCTTCCAAATTATTATATGATATAAAGAATTCATCAACTTTTAAATTTACTACGTATGCTCAAAATACCGGCGCTATGTCTAATCGCATAACCGGCATTTCAGAACGTATCGGCAACTTAGAAGGTTCTCTTACCACCCTTTTTATAGGTAATGGTTATATAAAAGAACTGCCGAAATCATTTAGTAAATTAGTGAATCTAACAGATTTGGAGATTTATAATTGTCCGATGACTACTTTCCCTAGCATCTTGAAAGAATTACCTAATTTGGTTTCTCTTAATTTCTCCATGATGAGAGACTTAGATATTGCTCAAACCGATAAGAATTTAGATGAGTTCTTTAGAGTAGGAAAATCAAGGGGATTAATACAAGTACTTTATCTTACTAATAATAAGCTAAAGATATTGCCCGAAAGCATGAAGAACCTAAAGAAACTAGGTCTGCTTGATATTGCTTACAATAAATTAACAACACTTCCTGCTTTAGGCTTAGATGTAGCCCCTACACAGCTCTTCGCAGACTGTAATTTGCTAACTTCTATTCCAAATAACTTTTGTAAAGTAGATGACTTAGAAAAGTTTTCTGTTAGTTGCAATCAACTAACAGAGTTCCCTCTATTGCTTTCCAATAAAAAGAACGCCGGGAAATATTCGATTGAAGAGGTTGATTTATCCGTGAATAAGATAGCCGGTTTTGAAGCAGGTTTTGAAGGTATAAGAGTCGAAAAATTAAATTTGAACTCTAATAAGTTTGGAACAGCATCCAAATCAGGAGCATTCCCAACAGAGTTTTCAACAACAAAGTCGGAAATAAACTTTTTGAGACTTTGCTATAATGGAATAAAGGAATTGAAAGCAGAGGCCATCAAGAATCTAAAAGTTCTTCAAGCATTGGAACTAGCCGGTAATCAATTGAGCGAAATGCCTAAGGAGTTTAATTCGGAATATTTGCCTTATTTCTCAGGTATTGATTTAAGTCAGAACGATTTTACATTGTTCCCCGAATGGATTTTATATGTAAACAGTTTAAATCAGGTACTCTTCTCCGGACAGGGACATTTTACCGACGCCGCTCAAAAGAAATTTAAGCGTACGTTTATTTCTTGGCCTTCTAACATAGAGAAGCACTTTGCATTGAAAGTATTAGATGTATCGGGCAACGATTTACGTATCATAAATAAGTTCCCCGACAATCTCAACAAACTAGTCATTGCAGATAATCCAAATATTAGAATTACCGTTCCTATGAGCGTTATCGCACGTATCAATGAGGGCACGTTCTTGCTTTCTTGCGATAAGACTCAAGATGTTGGTAATGTTAATGATTAAAACAAACAAAAATGAAATCAATCAAATATAAAAAGAGGAATATACAAGCATTATTAATGATTATATGCTTGGGATGTTGGGGATTAACTTCCTGCTCCGACGATGATGAGATGGTGTCCGCCGGTTTTGGGTTTAGTGAAGAAGATTCAGAAGTTACTATGCCTAATAATGGAGGAACTTATAGTTTAAAATTAGCTGCAGATAAAGAATGGGTTGCAGAGTCGAATGTAGAATGGTGTATGGTTACTCCGGCAAATGGAGAAGGATCTACCGTATGCGAATTACGTGTAGACACTAGCTATTTATATAAAAGCCGCGATGCAATGATTACTTTCCGCTCGGGAAATAAGTCTCGCCAAGTTCACATCTTTCAATATGGATTTGAGAAGATAATCAAATTGGAAAAAGACTTGTTAGAGGTAGCAGACTTCATCGATTATGAGAAAATGTTTGCAGAGTTAAAGGTTACTTCTAATGTAAAATACGAAATAGTACCACAAGACGCAAACACAAATACGAATTGGGTGAAGATTACAATGCCCGATCGTAAGATAGGTTCTGTTCCTCATCCGGAGAAGATACGTTTCGATTTCGAAATTTATACCCAATCGGATATAGACAGAGAGATAAAGTATATTCTACGTCAAACAGACGCAAAGGAAGGTGAAAAGCCGGTAGAGGTATCTTTTACTTTCCGTCAAAAGAAAGCGCAGCAGATTATTCCTTCTCGAGAAGGAGACTCGTTAGCTTTGTTAGCTGTAAGTCGTAGTTTAAAATGCTATTATTCATGGGATACTAGTCAGTCTATGATTTATTGGGATAACGTAAGACTAGAAGAGGTGACCTATCGTTACAAGAATGGCAATATTGATAAAGACTCTACTGAATATCGCGTAGTTGGAATGAACTTCTATGTATTTAACACAGACAATACAGTACCTTATCAAATCCGTTATTTGAACCAATTAAAGACTTTAGCCTTTACGGGTAATGAAAATAGTTACCTCAAATCCATCAAGCTAGAAGATGATATTACTTATTTAGATAGTCTTAGAAGTCTAGCTTTCATGGGATATGGTATAAATAGTTTGCCCGCACGAATGACTAATCTAAAGAAACTTGAAGACTTGGAACTTTCGGGAAATGCTTTGCAAGAGTTACCAATGGATATTATAGAATCACTAGATAAAGACAGTTTAATCTATTTGAGTATAACAGCTAATCGCCATCATGAGATAGGCAATAGCCTTTATGCTAATAAAAAAGATAGTATCGGCTTGGGTGGCCAACTTCCCGAACGATTGTTTAAACTAAAGCATGTGCAATATATTCATTTATCGTACAACTATTTCGAAGGTTCTATTCCTGATTTTGGAGGTAAGACGGACATAATGCCGCAACTTAAGAAGTTGGGATTAAACTTAAACTACTTTACCGGAAGAATTCCGGAATGGATATTGCAACATAAACGCTTGAAATGTTGGGACCCTTATACCTTGATATTCAATCAAACCTACAATGGGAAAGACTCTAACAATAAGAAAGTAGGATTCGATAATGTACCAGACTTTGTAGATAGACCTTGTCCGGATTGGGAAGAGAACGAAGAGACTGAAGAGAGTTCTAAACTGACGATGGAACTGATGGATAAGAACTTTAAATGGGTTCATTATTTCGATCGTAAAGCAGGAAAATATCCTAAGTTATCATTAAAAGGACATTGGGCTGAATAAAATGAGGAATAGAACATTAAGAGAAACAACTATGATAAAAATTAAAAATAGCTTAACCTTTTTGGCAATTTGCTTTTTGCTGATCAACATAACAAGCTGCAAGGACGATGATAATGAGGCACTATCTCCTACTCAAGGAGAGGTTTACTTTCAATTTTCTAAAGTGACTACTTATACATTGGCGGATTTAGAAGACATCGCTAGTGTAAAGATTGTACTCGAAAAGGATGGGAAAAAAATATATTTACCTAGTCAAATTATGACAGGTAATAAGGAGGTGCTTACTTCGCCTGCCGTTCGTTTGGAAGCAGGAGCTTACAAGATTGTGAGCTATCAAGCATTTGGTAAAGATGCTAATTTGATAGAGAATTTGGATATTACCTTCACCACAAAAAACGATTTTGAAGTAAAGCCGCAAACTACTTTAGAATATGTGTTACCGGTGAAGATAAAAGAAGTAGTAGACACCAACAATATTCGTAATGTACTTTATGCTCTTTGCAAAGAGGTGATTGGCAACGATAGAACAAAATGGCCTAAGACGTGGAATGCAGAAAAAGAATTCGACACTTGGGAAGGACTTTCTTTTGAATTAGACGAAGCCGGGAATATAGTATCTATTAGCGATTTGGTAATTGATGGTGAGGAAACGGAATATTACAATCCAACCACCAAAGAGACAGTGAAGCATGGTTTACCTGAATTTAAACACATGAAGAAACTAACTAGTGCCATTATAAACCTACCAAGTCTGCAAGGTATAGTTATCCGTAATTGCGATTTCGAAGAATTGCCCGATAATATAGGTGAATCTAAGATTGTGTCGTTAATTATTGAGAATACAAACTTTAGCACCTTCCCCGATTCATTTGCTAAGATGAAACGTTTAAACAGCCTTTCACTAAAAGGAAACAAGGTAACCAAAATACCTGAAGAAATAGGGAATATAGAGACATTGATATCTTTAGAATTTATCAATGAGCAACTAACTGAAGTGCCGGCTTCGATAGGTAAACTTAAAAAGTTAGACAATCTAAGATTGATGAATACTAATATTAGCACATTGCCCGATGTATTCGACCAATTATATAAAATATCTGTCTTAGACCTACAAGGGAATGAAAATTTAAGTTCTTTGCCTAAATCTATTGGAAACTTGGTGATTGGAGATGAAGGCAATCCTGCCGAAGGTATTCTACCCAATAAAACCAATAAGTATTTGCGTGGATTAATTTTGGATAGATGCGCATTTACTACCATCCCAAATGAAGTAAAGAACAAGAATATGCTTTTTCTTTCGATGGCTGAGAATAAAATAACAGAAGTAACAGCAGCAGACATTGCTGCGATGCCTAACTTACATACACTCATTCTAAATAAAAATTCCTTGAAGTCTTTCCCTAGAATCAATAGCGACAAGCTGATAATGCTTAGTTTAATAGGTTGTGGACTAACGGCTAAGGATGTAGACAAAACGGGAATGCCTAATCTTACTCGTCTATTTTTCACACAAGAAGAATATGATGAGGCAATGAAAGCAGGATTCTAAAAGGAAGCGCAATTATTAAAGCATAGATAGTTATGAAAAGTAGCTCAATTGGTTTATTATTTGTTTTATTAGTAAGTTCTTCGTGCGATAAAGAGGATTCGCAACCGCAACCGGAAGAAAAAGTTATTTGGGAACAAGCTCATACTTGTTTGCTCCATTTCGAAGGTAATCCGTTGTTAGTTACTTCTTCTCAAAGAAGTGGCGATGGAGCATATATGCTCGATAAAACCTATAAATTTGACGAAGAAGGACGTTTGCTTGATTACGACCCTACGGGAAACGAACAACAAGGGGCTAGTACTTTTATGGGACAATGGGGTACACCGGAAAATAGTACTAAATATACTTATGCTTACGATACAAAAGGAAGACTGATTACTGTGGTGGCTCAATCGTTAGGTAGCGAAGCGGCTACCTATTCGCTCACATACGATACTCATCAGGTATATATACCTTGCCCTCTCCCACTAGCCGACCTTCCTCTCTATTTGATTAAAGGATTAAGCAAAGTAGAAAGAACGGACGATGCTTCACAAAAGAATCCTTTTGTCTACATCTACGATGGAGAAAAAGCAAGTTCTCAAACGACTACTTGGATGGGAACTACAACTACCGAATATACCTTTAAAGGAATGTACCCTTATAAATGTGTAAAAAAGACAAGTCGAGCAGAAATGGTGCTTCAACAAGAAGAAACGCTATACGCATTTGGAGAGTTAGGAGCACTGCTGGCGGAAACTACTATTACCACTACAGATGTCCCTGAAGAAAAGACTACCACTTCTTTGACGTATGCCAAACCTTGGTTGCTAGTGAGACAAGCAACTATAACAGCAGGAATGAGTACCGAGAGGTATGAATATACTTATTCCGAAAAGGGATTATTAACCTCTGCCAACAAGACTAGCGGAGAAGAGAGTGCTTCCATCGCTGTATCGCCTTATATATTCGACGATAAAGGTAATGCTACAAAAGCGGATTATACAGTGAACGGATTGTTTTACGACTATTTGCCGGAAGGAACAATCACTTTGAATCAAACTTTTTCTTATAAATAACTTTGTATTATTCATTTAATTGAGAACTTGTATTATGAAAAGAATTTACTATTTATTATTGGTGTTTGCCTTAGCAAACATTGTATCCGCGGCAACATCTAAGATCGTAGCCGCAGAAGCGTGGGATGGCACGGAAAGGACCATTACGATTAATAGTGGAACGGATGCGGTAACTTTAAACTTTACTGCTACCGAAACTAAAAGCTACGTTTTTGTATCTGACACAAAAGATGTTGCATGCAAAATAAAAGCAACAGTGGGGGAAGATGTTATTTGGAGCAAGCCTCTTAATGGTTGGTTTGGCGCTACCGTAACTGTTCCGGCTACTGCCAATCAGGTAATTTCCTTGACTATCTCAGCTATGGATGAACCTGCTTATCCTGTTACTTTCCCAATCAAATTGGTTGCAGGAGAAGATAAACCTACTCCAGACCCTGATGCAATAGCATGGAATGGTACAGATTTAGACATTACAATCAATAGAGCAAATGAAGTGAGCGAGGTTAAGAAATACAGCTACACCGCTACACAAAGAGAGTTAATCTACATTTACTCTAATGATGCGAATAAACTATATGACGTAACATTAGCGGGAGGAGTATTAGGCAAACCTGCTAGCACCATCGTTTACGAGCCTTACGACAATCAGATTGGTGGATATACTTCTATGAGATTAGAGAAAGGTGACATTCTTGAATTTACTGTTACTTCACAAGGATTTCTTGACATAGATACAGAAACCCTTGAATTAATTAGTCCATTTCCTCGTACTTTCACTTTGAAAAGCTTGGTCTTCCCAATACAAGATGGTATGCTGAATTGGAATATACCGGGAGCAAGCCCTGACACACCCATAGAATTGACTGCCGGACTTTTAAGTGCCATGGCTCCGGTAAATGTAAATTCAGTAAATTGGAATGAAGGGATAAAATGGGACACCAATATGACTTGGTTCAAATTTGTTGCACCATCAACCGGTCTTGCAGACTTTAATGTAGAAGAATACCAAATTTATGTATTTAAAGCAGAAGTAGGCGAAGCTGATCCTCAATCAGTACGCATGTCCGATAATGGTAACAACCACAAGTTTGTAGTAAAGAGTGGTATTACCTATTTTGTAGGACTGCCAAATACACGACCAAGAGCTGCTACTCTAAGCTTTACAGCGATGACTGAAGGAGAAAGTTGCGCTTTACCTATCGACTTAACAGGAAATACAACCATTGATATTAAAGCAGGATCTACTTGGTACACTTATGCCACAGAGAATGTGTTCGTAAATAACCTATTAGCTCTTCAATCTAATTCAGCATGGACAGGTAGCATTGAGTTCCACAATGGATGTTTCGATGCAGAACCTAAAGTTATTGCGGTAGTGGCAGGTGAGAATTCTAAATCTCATACTGAAATCTTTAAAGAAAAAGTGGTTCCAGAACTTCCGAATCCTATTTATACCATTTGTATAAAAAGTGATATAGCATCTACTAGTGGATTAGTGTTTACTCAACGTGCTTCTACCACAAATGAAGCTTGTATAACTCCTGCAATTGCCGTCAAAGGCACCAACACCTTTACCGGCGAGAAACGTGCTTTCTGGTACAGATACAAAGCAACTGAAGATTGCCAACTATTCGTTACCGGTGCAAAAAATGACAGTTTGATATTGGTAACGACCGGATGTACAGGAACAGACAATACCATAGCTTATGTAGAAAACAATGCAGCCAACTTTAGATTGCAACCAAACGAAGAAGTCAACATTAAGTTACTTCCTACAGGTCTGAACGAAAAAGTTACTTTCAACATCGAAGAAAGAACTATCACTCCGGGTGATTATTGCGACCATGCTATACCATTCGCACTAGGAGAGAAATTGACTTTGCCGAATCATGATAAGAGACTCGATTTCTATTCATTCATTCCTACAAAAGATGGTAGAGCAGAATTTTCTACTAGCAATCAATACTGGATTAATGGTGGCTGGACATTGGCTATAATAGAAGATTGCGGTAGCTCAATACAAAATGAAATGAAATTTACAGACCTAAATGGCACTCGTACTTATCACTATCCTGTAGTTAAAGGAAAAGAGTATCGCTTCTCTTTGTATCAGTTATATACCGGCGAAAATGGAGCAGGTAAGCCTGGTAATAATGTGGTAATCAAAACGCAGTTAGTTGATTTTGCACAAGGAGAAAGTTGCAGCAATCCTATTGCTTTAAACTTTAACGAAAATGCCATACGTGCTAATGAGGCAAATATAATTTGGTATGAATTTAAAGCTCCGAAAGCCGGCAAGTACTCTATTGTAGCCGTATTAGGTTCGGGTGCTGTATTAACTACTAAATTAGATAATTGTGAAGCTGAAGAGGTTAGAGCAACAATTCCTAATTATAATGGCTATGGAAGGTATTACCAGAAACTAGATTTAACAGCCAATCAAGTTGTTAAGATTAGCACAGAGGTAAGCACTGTAGCAGAAAGAGAAGATCCCACAAACAGAGATTATCAAGCTTACGACTATGCTTTAATAGTTAGAGAAGTTGCTGCCGGAGACGCACTAGATATGCCATTACCTGTAGTCGAAAATACTACTTATAAAGTATCAATGGGCGATGTCAACAGATTTGCAGAGGGCTTCTATTATGAATATACTCCGTCAACAGCCGGATTGACTTATTCATTTATACCCAATGCCCCATTCTATTATGGTTCACCTAGTCTCTATTATGATGGCGCACAAGTGTATGATCAAGTAAGAGCAGAAAAGGTTAATGAAGATGGTACAACTACTTATACCTTCACTTATCCGGCAGTAGCAGGCAAGAAGTGTGTAATCGATTTCTGCTTCGAACCGGGCATCTTTGCAATTGGAAGCACACCCGTAGGCATCGATAAGAATGAGACCGCTAATGCAGTGACTATTTATCCTAACCCGACAGATGGCAACTTCGAAATAGCCTTAGGCGAGCTTTCTGCTCAAGGTGCTACCATCGAAGTAATTGATATGACAGGTAAAACTATCTATCAAGATAAAACAACCGCTAGCATAGCTTCAATTCATTTGAATGCAATTTCGGCAGGTACTTATTTTGTAAAGATTACTACCGACACAGTCAGTGCAGTTCGTAAATTAGTGATTCGCTAAATAGAGGGATATACTCCCCTATCTATACAAAAACTCCATGAAGCTTTTCAGCTTCATGGAGTTTTTATTATAGATAAAATGGATTTTATTTTATTACATCTGTTTATAGTCTTTTGCTAAACCTCCTTCACTAGTCTCTTTATAGAGCGAAGGAAGATCGTGCCCGGTTTGTTTCATCACTTGCACCACCTTATCAAACGATACTCTGTGCATACCATCAGTAAATGATGAATATAGATTGGCATCCAAAGCTCTAGCAGCAGCATACGCATTACGTTCAATGCAAGGTATTTGTACTAATCCACATACAGGATCGCACGTCATCCCCAAATGATGTTCCAATCCCATTTCAGCAGCATATTCTATTTGTGCGGGGCTTCCACCAAAAAGTTGGTTAGAAGCCGCCGATGCCATAGCACAAGCTACGCCCACTTCTCCTTGACAACCTACTTCCGCACCGGAGATAGAAGCATTAGTCTTCACTATATTACCTATTAAGCCGGCAGTTGCTAACGCACGAAGGATACGAGTATCGCTGAACTCCCTACTCTTTTGCAAATGATAAAGTACCGCAGGCACTACTCCGCAAGAACCGCACGTGGGAGCAGTTACTATCTTTCCACCTGCGGCATTCTCTTCGCTTGCCGCCAAAGCGTATGCAAAAACTAATCCGCGCGAACGCAAAGATTCTTTATAACCTGTGGCACGAATATAATACGTAGCAGCCTTGCGACGTAAATTAAGCGAACCGGGGAGCACGCCTTCCTCTTCCAATCCTCGTTCAATAGAGCTACGCATCGTTTTCCACACAGTAGCTAAATAGTCCCATATATCCTCATCCTCGCATTCCTTTACGTATTCCCAATAACTTTTCCCACTATGTTCGCACCAATTTAAAATTTCCTGCATATTAGTCATACCGTAAATATCGGCTGTATCTCCCTCAATAGGACCTTCTTTGCCTGCCAACGCCCCTCCTCCTACACTGTAAACAGTCCAATTATCTATTATCTTATTAGCTGCATCAGTAGCTTGAAACGTCATCCCGTTTGGATGGAAAGGCAAAAAGACTTTTGGTTGCCACACAATTTCTGCAGGCGCAATCGGTTTCAACACTTGATAAATAGCCTCATCCGTAAGGTGACCTTTTCCGGTAGCCGCAAGACTTCCGTAGAGCGTAACTTTAAAAGCTGCCGCTTGCGGATGACGAGAGGCAAAAATCTCTGCTGCTTTCTTTGGTCCCATCGTATGACTACTTGAAGGTCCGTTGCCAATACGAAATATTTCTTTGATAGTTTTCATCTATATATGCTTTAATTTAAATCGACTACTGTAATTCCCGAACCACCAAACTGTACGTGCTCATCGTGAAAGTCGGCAATGCCACTTACGGTTCCTAAATACTGCCTAATAAGTGTGCGAAGAATTCCCGTACCCGTACCATGAAGTATTCGTATTCGGCCAACACTTAAAAGGATGGCATCGTCTACAAAATAAGTAACTGCCTGTATTGCTTCGTCGCCACGCATTCCTCTCACATCAATATCTTGTTTAAAACGTAATTTCTTCTCGTACACCTCATCCTGCGTTTGACTACTCACAAAAGTACAACTTCTCTGTTCTTCTGTCTTGACTGTAGAGGTAGTATGCTCCAAACGTTCTATTTTTACGGTCGTTTTGACCATACCAAACACCACCGTTGCATTTTTTCCACTCACATCTACTACTTCTCCTATCGAAGTTTGTCCTTTCATTTTTACTTTAGAACCTACCATGATAAGTTTCTTATCAGGAACTCTTATTGGTTTCTTTTCTCCTTCTTTTCGGAGGATTGGAGCTTCTTTTTTCCTTTCTTGCTTTTCTCGAATCTTCTCCATTTTACGAGCAATCTTCTCTTCTACTTCTTTGTCTGAAGTTTTCATTAATTCGCGAAAATCCGTCAATTCTTTACGAACCAAACGAGTTTGCTCTTTTTCTGCTTGTGCTTCTTTTATAGTACGAATCGTATTTTCTATTTTGGCATTCGATTCTTGCAACAGATGTTCAGCATCTTCTTTTGCCTTACGCATAATCTCTTTACGAGATTTCTCTAAATCTTGAATTTCTGCTTCATATTTGGCTATCGTTTCCTCCATATGCTTTTCCCGCTGACGAATAGTCTGGCGTTTGCCTTCCCAATATCGTTTATCTCTTACTATATCTAGTAAATACTTATCCGCATTGATATATTCGCTGCCTACCATCTGTGTGGCATCGGCTATTACATCTTCGGGAAGTCCTATTTTACGGGCTATCTCTACAGCAAACGAACTTCCGGGATTACCTATCTGCAACTGAAAGAGTGCTTGCATTAATTGTCGATCATAAAGCATAGCTCCATTAACTACCCCTTGATGATCTTCGGCAAAATGTTTTAGATTTTGATAATGCGTAGTAATCACTCCAAACGCAAGTCTCTCATTAAAACGTTTCAGCACAGCTTCTGCCATTGCGCCTCCAATAAGAGGTTCTGTTCCACTACCAAATTCATCTATTAAGATAAGGCTCTTTTCGTTGCATCCTTTCATCATATTCTTCATATTCAACAAGTGCGACGAATAAGTACTCAAATCATTTTCAAGACTTTGTTCATCGCCAATATCAATAAATAAGTTGCTGAATATACCGGCATGACTACGCTCATGCAAAGGTATTGGCATCCCACATTGAAGCATATATTGTAGTATTCCCACTGTCTTAAGACATACAGACTTGCCACCGGCATTCGGACCGGATATAATTAAGATACGTTGTTGAGAATGCAATTCAATATCCAAAGGCACTACTTTTTTACCATGCTTAGCCAACGATAATTGCAATAGAGGATGAACAGCCATCGTCCAATCTATCACTTGTTTATCTTCTATTATAGGCATGATGGCATTTGTTTGAATAGCAAATTGAGCCTTAGCACGAATAAAATCTATCTCCGCCAAAAACTCGTAAGACTGCAATATATCGGGAATAGAAGGACGCAATATAAGAGAAAAGTCCGTTAAGATGCGAATAATTTCTCTACGCTCTTCCCCTTCTAACTCTCTGATACGATTATTTGCTTCTACTACTTCTGCAGGTTCTATAAATACTGTTTTTCCACTCGCCGACTCATCGTGTACTATACCTTTTATTTTCCGTTTTAATCCCGGGGCAATAGGAATCACTAACCGACCGTCTCGCATGGTAGGCGTCACGTCTTTATCTACCATCCCATCGGATTGCGCATTGCGAAGAATGGCATTCAGACTTCTAGAGATTCCGCTCGTAGTGCTTGCCAGCTCTCTTCTAATTCGTAACAATTCAGTGGAAGCATTGTCTTTTATCTTTCCGAACTTATTCAATATTCCATCAATCTTCGCTATCAATTGAGGAAACACAGCAATATCACCCGCCAACTTCTTTAAGTTCGGATAGGTATTACTATCTTCCTCCTCTTCATTACGAGACAAGAAACGAACAATATCTCGAATAGTTTCCAAAGAACGTCGAAGATCAAAAACTTCTTGCTCATCAAGGTACATACCTTCTACCCGTATTCGTTTCAACGAGGGACGCACATCGAAAAAGTATTGATCAGGAAAATTATTTTCTTCTTGAATGATGTGTACGAACTCCATTACTTGTAGAAGTTGCCTTTCGATTTCACAGAAAACGTCCGAAAATTGCATCTCGTCCACCCTCTCTTCGCCCAAAGTGCTCAAACATTTGTTCTTTAGCCGTTGGCGAATATCATCGAATCCTATCTTTTGCTCAAAATTATGAGGATATATCATCTATCGTATATATTATAGTGTATGCTTACGGATACAAATGTACTATTACTAACTTTTCAAACAAAAAAACTATCCAAGTATTTGCATAAATAAAAAAAAGCACTACCTTTGCATCGCTTTCTAAGAGAAGAAAGTATTGGAAAGATGGCAGAGTGGTCGATTGCGGCGGTCTTGAAAACCGTTGAACCGCGAGGTTCCTGGGGTTCGAATCCCTATCTTTCCGCTGAGTTTGGAATAAACAAGCTAAATGATAAATATTCGATTTTACACTTTAAAAGGTAAAGTCGGATATTTTGTTTTTAGAACAGCCAATTTATAGTATTCTATGAGAATCAACCTAATTTTAAAAGTAGAGATTGTCTGCTTTGCTCTATTTTTATCAAATCCTTTACGAGCACAAATCAACAAAATCATCTACGAGATTACCGCACGTAACTTATCATTAAAAGACGTTGATTCATATCCTCAAAAACTCATTCTCGTACACAAAGACAGTTCTACTTACAGAATTACACTTAGCACATTTGCTCCTTATGATGATATAGAAATGCGTAAAATCGCACAAAAAGATAAATATATACGTAACTACAGCTATTCTGACAGCATTAATCTATTTCTTAAACCAACAGCTTTAACAAACTGCGATTTACCTGAAATTAAGTTTATTGCCGACTCAATTTTAAATCATGGCGATACCTTGTCCCTCGAAGTTATAGCTAGATTTTTAAAATACTCCTCACGATGTATTACTTATGATAACGAACTTGCTCAAAAATTAGATAAAGGAGAATCTACTACGTTGAATGTAGAAACTATTTTAAAAAGAAAGAAAGGAACATGTAGCGAATATTCAAATATGTTTATATCTCTGATGCGCGCCGCTAAAATTCCATGTAGAATGGTAGTGGGATATATTTTTATGCCGGATAAAAAATTTGAAGGTTCTCATGCATGGGCAGAATGCTATATAAAAGAATATGGTTGGCTAGCAGTAGATCCCCAAAATGGATTTTATTGGTATCCAAACTCGGCTATTAAATTATTTACCGGTAGAGATTTTATAGATTGTAATATCAAAATACTACCAGATATATATCCTATAAAAGTAAAAATATTAGAATAAAATTAGAAAGTAGAGGGTCAGTCATTATTCTTGGAAATTTAACAATTGCTTAAGCATATAGTTTCGTCACTGTATTAAACGGTGGATATTTCCACTCTTCCACCTTATTGAACCATAAAGCCATTTTTGCTCTGGCAACATCCTTATTATAACTTATTGAG
>JAVVPX010000019.1:0-29538 GCA_036655555.1 Bacteroidaceae bacterium
AACATCAATCGGACCGGAAACTCCAAGGCAAAAGATGATAAACTTGATGTATATCGTCTTGATGGCTATGTTGGCTCTGAATGTTTCCTCAGATGTGCTCAATGGCTTTTCGTTAGTAGACGAGAGCCTTAATAGGTCTACAGCAAATTCAACCACACAGAACCAAACGCTATATGATGACTTTTCGTACTATATGCGCAAGAATCCCGAAAAGGTGAAGATGTGGTACGACAAGGCACAATATGTAAAAACTATTTCTGACTCTCTATATACTTATGTAGGTGGGTTGAAGGTGAGCATTGTTAAAGAGGCAGATGGAGATGATGGTAATGTGTCGGATATTTCTAATAAGGAAGATTTGGAAGCAGCTTCTTACATCATGCTTTCTCCTCGTACGGGGCAGGGACAACATTTGTTCGACCATATCAATAGGTATAAGAAAGAAATTCTTTCTATGATAGAAGACTCAATACAACGCAAAATTATTAGTAGTAATTTGGCTACTATCGTGCCTAATAAAGAGTCTGCTTTAGGGAAGAATTGGCAGGAATATGTGTTTGAGAATACTCCGGTAGCTGCGGCTGTTACTCTGTTGACTAAGTTACAGAGTGATATACGTTACGCCGAAGGGGAGGTACTGCATTCATTGATGAAGTATATTGATGTAGGCGACTTACGTGTAAATCAGATTAATGCGTATGTGATACCCAACTCTCAAAACATTGTGAGAGGAGGTAAGTTTAGTGCGCAGATTATATTGGCGGCAGTCGATTCTACTCAACGTCCTTCTATCTTTATCGGAAACAAACCATTCCCTACGGAAAAAAACGGACTCTACGAGACTATCTGTAATAGTACGGGAGAGTTTACGCTTGCCGGATATTTGGAATTGAACCGTGGAGAAGGCGATGTGTTGAGAAGAGACTTTTTGCAAAAGTACACGGTTGTAGAACCTTCTGCTACTGTTTCTGCAACAATGATGAATGTGCTTTATGCAGGATACAATAACCCGATAAGTATTTCCGTTCCGGGAGTGCCTAATCAACAGATACAAGCAAACATCTCTAATGGTAATGGTAGCTTGACAAAAGTAGCGGGAGGATTTGTTGCTCGTCCATCTACGGTGGGCAAAGACGCAATCATTACCGTGAGTGCTAATTTAGAAGGACGCAGTCAAGTGATGGGACAGTATGCGTTTAGGGTAAGACAATTGCCCGACCCAACTCCATTTATTGAATATAAAGATGATAAGGGTACGCCTAAACGTTATCGTGGAGGTACCGGATTTTCTAAGGCACAGTTGATGGGAACGGATGGAATTGTAGCAGCCATTGATGATGGATTGTTGGATATTGATTTCCGAGTACTGAGTTTCGAAACAGTATTCTTTGATAATATGGGCAATGCTGTTCCTGAAGTGTCGGCAGGTGCTAAATTCTCTGCTCGTCAACGCGATCTATTCCGCAGATTGTCGAGAGGAAAACGCTTTTATATTTCAAGAGTTAGGGCGGTAGGTCCGGATGGTATCGAACGTCTGCTTACCTCCTCCTTAGAAGTTATAGTAAACTAATAAACGAAGATAGATTATGAAACGCTTTATTTGTATAGTTACGTTTCTCTGTGCCGTGCTTGCTGTACAGCAAATATCAGCACAACCGAAGATGCGTAAGACGGAGAACAAAACAAAGGATGTAGGTCCTACACTTTCTGTCAGAGCTAAATCACAATATACGGGACAAACCACAATGCCCGAAGAAGTGGTGTGGAAACGGGAAATATATAGAACACTCGATTTGAAGCAAGCAGAGAACGCAGCTTTATATTATCCCACAGAACCGATAGGAACACGAATGAATCTTTTTGCTTTAGTGTTTAAACTGATGGCGGAAGACAAAATCCCTGCTTATGAATATCGTTTGGACGGTACTGAGATGATGACTCCGGAAGCTCGGGTGAAGTTTAAGGATGTGCTCGATCGTTTCCATATCTTCTATGAAGAAAAAGTAGAACGACGAGATACGATGCTTATGATAGATAATAGTGACATTCCCAGTAGTGAGGTCTTAAGCTACTTTGTGAAAGAGAATTGGTATTTCGACCAACGTTCTTCTACTTACAACTCCAAAGTGGTAGCTATCTGCCCGGTACTTCATCGCACGGATGACTTCTCTACGCAGGCAACTAAATATCCGATGTTTTGGCTAGACTATAAAGATATCAGTCCTTATCTTAGCCGTATGCCTATCATGACTAGCGACCTAAACAATACAGCGAACATTAACATGGACGACTATTTTACTGCTCGCAAGTTTAAGGGCGACATTTATAAGACAACCAATATGCTTAACAAGTCTTTGGCACAGTATTGTCCTACTGACAGTGCAATGCTGAAAGAACAAAAGAAGATAGAAGGACAGTTGGAAGCTTTTGAAAAAAATCTTTGGATGGCAAGTCAGCCCAAAAAAGAAGCTGCTCAAGACTCAACGATGATTGCGAAAAAAGATGCTAAGGAATCTAAAACGATTACTCGTAATTCTCGTAGGAGAGAACAATCATCAAGTAGCTCTTCTAGCCGTAGCAGCAAGGAGAAAAAGGTATCTTCTAAATCTTCTTCCTCCTCTAAATCTTCAGCTCCAAGAGTGTCAGTTCGTCGCGAACGCCGATAAAAAAAGCAAAATTTTATCTGCCATCTGCAACAAAACACTTATAAATAATTGATAAATAGTTATTTAGGTGTGTTGCAGATGCCGTTGCAGATACGTTGCAGATAAGTATCTGCAACACTGCAAAATTAAGAATATAGTTGACATTACAACAGCGATACAAGAACTTACGTCCTATGATTTAGATAAATTGCTAAATCACAATGTCATACACTGTTTTGATAACTAAAACGGATTGTTTTATACTAATAAAACAATCCGTTTATCGGCTCAAACAAATCATTTTATACCTATAAAACAATTTATATCGTACAATATAACGGACATTCATCACAATATCTGTTTGATTTATAAAGCACTTTTTTCGCTAAAAAAGCGCCCATTTTGAAGCGGAAATGACTAAAATAGCATATTTTAACAATAAAAAGAGTGCTTATTTGCTCAAATTGATGAGATTTATCTTAAAAATCTTCAATATTACTTCGATAAAAGCAGTCAATTAAATCCTTTTTTAGATATGTATTCTGCATTAGTTAATTAATTTAGTATCTTTGTCGTCATAGTACTAAATAATAATAAAAGATTATGAAGAAAATTATTAGCACATTATTTATTGTCGTAGTATGTTTACTGATGGCGGTTCCAGCACAAGCTCAATTTCAATTCGGTATAAAGGGCGGTGTCAATTTGAGTAAAGTATCTTTCTCCGGTATTGGAGATAATTTCAAGGCAAGTAATCGGGCAGGTTTCTTTATTGGACCGATGGCTGAATTTACTATTCCGATAATTGGATTAGGAGTGGATGCTTCTGCTCTATTCTCTCAGAAATCCACAGAATTGGAAAAGAATGACACGAAGATTACCAATAAGCAAAACTTTATAGAAATTCCTGTCAATCTAAAATATTCTGTTGGCTTGGGTACTATGGCAAGTGTGTTTATTGCTGCCGGACCAAGTTTTTCGTTCAACGTAGGTGGTGATAAATGGGATATAAAAGATTTAGGAGAATTAACGACTAAAGATACTTCTTCGGAGAAAGATACACAAATAGGTATTAATGTGGGACTAGGTGCAAAATTACTAAAGCATCTTCAAGTGGGAGTAAACTACAATATTCCTTTGAGTAAATCAACTAAAGGAAACTTCATAGATCAAACGTCAAAATCTTTTTCTGCAAAGACAAAAACTTGGCAGGTATCGCTTGCTTATATGTTTTAATTGTACCTAATGACAACTTTCGTTGATGTAATATTGCCTCTTCCTCTTGCTAATTATTATACTTACTCAATTCCTAACGAATGGATTGAGTGTGTGCAGGTAGGTTGCAGAGTAGTAGTTTCTTTTGGACGAAAGAAGTTCTATACAGCAGTGGTTATTCGGGTGCATCATACTACTCCTGAAGCTTATTCGACCAAAGACATTACAGAAATATTAGATAACAGAGCCATCCTATTACCTCTACAATTGAAGTTTTGGGAATGGCTCTCTTCGTATTATCTTTGTACCATGGGCGATGTGTACAAAGCAGCACTACCTTCCGGCTTGAAAATAGAAAGCGAAACAATAGTAGTAATTAATCCCGACTTTGAAAGTTCTCATGCACTGCCCGAAAAAGAACAACGAGTGCTCGACCTCTTAGCTGAAGAACCGGAACAGTGTGTTACTCAACTCGAAAAGGCTAGCGGACTCAAAGGTTTACTCTCGGTGATAAAATCCTTATTGGAAAAGGAAGCAATTTTTGTGAAAGAGGAACTTAGACGCAATTATAAGCCTAAGATGGAAACGCGTGTGAGGTTAACAAATGAATATAGCGGTGAAGACCATTTGCGACAAATGTTCGATGAATTAACGAGAGCACCCAAACAACTGAATTTGTTAATGAAGTACATCGAACTATCCGGATTAATGGGTGGAACGCTGAAAGAAGTAACAAAAAAAGAGTTACTTGCAAAAACAAATACCTCGCCGGCTGTGCTTAGCGGCTTAGTCGATAAACATATCTTTGAGCAATATCACAGCGAAGTAGGGCGTTTGCAAGAGTTGCAAACAGAACTAACAGAAGCTAATCCCCTAAATGAATTTCAGCAGAAAGCATACGATTCTATTTGTGCAAGTTTCCAAGAAAAAGAGGTATGCCTACTTCATGGAGTGACTTCGAGTGGTAAAACAGAAATCTATATTCATCTTATTCAAGAGACCATCCGAAAGGGAAAGCAGGTGCTTTATTTGCTACCGGAGATTGCGCTTACTACTCAAATAACAGAACGACTGCGACGCGTATTTGGTAATCGAGTAGGCATTTATCATTCTAAGTTTCCCGATGCCGAACGAGTAGAAATCTGGCGTAAGCAACTCGAAGAGGATGATTACGACCTGATTTTAGGTGTACGCTCTTCTGTTTTTCTCCCTTTTCATCGTTTGGGATTAGTAATTGTGGACGAGGAACACGAGAATACTTATAAACAACAAGACCCTGCGCCACGCTATCATGCCCGCAACTCAGCTATCGTATTGGCTTCCATGACGGGAGCAAAGGTGTTGCTAGGCACCGCCACGCCTTCGATCGAAACTTATTTCAACGCAAGTATGGGTAAGTATGGCTTTGTAGAACTTGCGGAACGTTACCAAGAAATATTGCTTCCTCAAATAGTACCCGTAGATATTAAAGAGTTGGCGCGCAAGAAGAGAATGACGGCACAGTTCTCACCGTTGATGTTAGAAAAGATAAAGGAAGCTTTGGAGCAGGAGCAGCAAGTGATACTTTTTCAAAACCGAAGAGGCTTTGCTCCAATGATAGAATGCCGTACGTGTGGATGGGTGCCTCGTTGTAAAAACTGTGACGTAAGTCTTACCTATCATAAGGGTATCAACCAACTTACTTGTCATTATTGCGGATATACTTATGAAGTACCCAAGGTATGTCCGGCTTGTGGTGGTGTGGAAATGATGAATCGTGGCTTTGGTACAGAGAAAATAGAAGACGACATCAAACTTCTATTTCCGCAAGCACGAGTAGCGCGAATGGATTTAGATACTACTCATACTCGTACTGCTTACGAAAAAATTATTGCTAACTTTGAACAAGGAAACACTGATATCCTTATCGGTACTCAAATGGTTTCTAAGGGATTGGACTTCGACCATGTGAGTGTAGTAGGCATACTTAATGCCGATACAATGCTTAATTATCCGGACTTTAGGGCTTACGAACGAGCTTTTCAATTAATGACTCAAGTATCGGGACGTGCGGGACGTAAACATCAACAAGGATTGGTAATACTTCAAACAAAATCTATTGACCATCCTATTATTCATCAAGTGATAGCAAACGATTATGTCGGATTGTATTCCAATCAGCTTGCTGAACGGCAACTTTTTCGCTATCCACCTTACTATCGTTTGGTCTATGTTTATCTAAAGAATAGAGATGCTGATTTACTCGATTTAATAGCCCGTACCATGGCAGAAAAATTACGCGCCGTCTTTGGCAATCGTATTCTTGGTCCGGACAATCCTCCGGTGGGAAGGATACAGATGCTATACATTAAAAAAATAGTGGTGAAGGTAGAAACTTCAGCTTCCATGTCGAAAGTGCGCGAACAGTTCTTGCGTGTACAACAAGAAATACAGCAAGACACTCGCTTCCGTTCCTTGATTATTTACTACGATGTAGATCCTTGCTAAATATTAAGCTTTATGACTTTCTCTATATTGCGTAGGGGTAATTCCTGTTGCTTGTTTAAATAAAGTACTAAAGTAACGTTGACTACCAAATCCTGTTTGCTCGGCTATCGTCGCGAGGTTTACATCGCTTAATACTAATAATTGCATCGCTTTTTCTATTCTGTATTTATTGATATAATCGCTCACGGTCATATTTGTTAGTACTTTAGTCTTTTTATATAGCGAAGCCCTACTCATTCCTATATTGTCAGCTACAAACTGTACGTCTAAGTTCATATTAGAGATATTATTTACTATAAGATTATTGAACTTTAGCAGAAATTTTTCATCGGCACTACTGAAACTTATCTCTTTAGGGTCTATTGTTAGTCCGAAGTTTTTGTAACGCGCCTTCATCTGTTCTCTGTTCTTCAGCTGATTGCGAATAAGGATCATTAAAAACTCTGTGTCAAACGGTTTAGCAAGGTAGGCATCTGCTCCCATCTTATATCCTAGAGAAGTACTTCCCGAATCATTTCGAGCAGTAAGTAGTATAACGGGAATATGACTTATTTCAATATTCTCTTTGATGCGTTTACACAATTCAAAACCATTCATCTTTGGCATCATCACGTCACTAATCACAATGCTTGGTGAAACTTGATTTATAACTGTGAGTGCAACTTCTCCATTTTCTGCGGTGTAGACTTGCTTAAAATATTCGCTCAAAGTATCCCTTAAGAACTCTCGAAGTTCCGGTTCGTCTTCTACTACTAGTAAAGTGTATTCCTTGGTAGGGAAGTCGCTTATTGTTATCTCTTCCTCTTCGGGAGAATAAAGCAATTCATTGAGATAAGGTTTGGGTTGATACGATAAGTCAACTGTAGCATTTGTTAATGGCAACTCAAAGTAGAAAGTTGAACCTTTATCTTCGTTACTGATAGCGCCAATATTACCTCCGTGCATCTCTACCAACATTTTAGCATACGACAATCCTATCCCGCTTCCTTGCCTATCGTGATTTCCCTGATAGAAACGAGTAAATAATTTAGACGTATCTACCCCTCCCAATCCTATACCTTGGTCTTTGATTGATATTCTCACTTTGTTGCTTGTTTTTTTGGTAGAGAGCGTAATGCTTGTATTCGAATCGCTAAATTTCAAGGCATTCATCAGTAAGTTTGAAATTACAATCTCGCATTTATCTTCATCGAATGATACTTCTTCGAGAGAGGTATCAAAATCGTAGAGCAGTTGAATGTTTTTAGCTTTAAACTCGTCTATGAAATCATCGGCAATGGCGCTCAACCATTGATTCAATGGATGAGGAAGTAAATGTAAGGAGTCTTCTCCTACTTCCATCTTGCGCACATCAAGCACCATATTGATAATGCTTTTCATTTGTCGGGTTTGCTTATATATTCCGTTTAGCTGTGCCACTATTTTTTCATCTTTTATTTCCTCTTTGAGCATCCTTTTCAATGGAGCATAAATGAGCGTAAGCGGAGTACGAAGTTCGTGACTGATGTTGATTAAGAAACGTACTTTTTCTTCATAAGTTTTTTGCTCATGTTCTTTCATTTCCCATTTCAACTTCCTTTCTTTGAAGCGAATAACGTACCTTATGGTTAGTGCGATGCAACCAATGGTAAATAAAATTAAGAATGTGATAAACCAAGCGCTTTTCCACCAAGGAGGCGTGACCGATAATGATAATATCTTCATCGGAATACTCCAACTTCCATCTTTGGTGTTGCAAGAAACCATAATTTCGTAGTTTCCCGAAGGAAGAGTGTAAAGCGTAAGTGAGTGCTCGTAAGTTTCAAAGTATTGATTATTTAACCCAACAACGCTGTATTTGAACAACTTTTCTCGAAACACATCTTCTTCTCTTGCCATCACCTTTATTCCCAACGAGGTGTGACTCCAAGGTATGGATAGAGAAGCGTTGATAATGTCCGATGGATTTACAGGAACTCCGTTGAGTAAAACATCGGTTAATACGATGGTAGGTTGTGGAGCATCTTCGAACAATATATCTTTATTTATTCTTACCAATCCCATTACTCCTCCCATGTAGATGTCGCCGGATTTAGATTGTAATGTAGGTCTGGGAAGATATTCGTTAGAGAAAGCACCGTCAGATTCTCCCAAAAGAACAAATTTGTCCTTTTTGATGATATAACAAAACAACATACCTTGTGTTCCTATCCATATTCTATTGTTTTTGTCGTACTTCACGGAAGAAACATTACTGAATAGATTTGTTTTTATCTTTTTAGTTTCGTACGTCAAGGTATTGTAAGTTATTAATCCCTCGGTAGTTCCAATCCAAAAGTTACTGTTTTTGTCGCGGGTAACGGAAGTGATGATGGAATTAGGCTCTGTTAAAGTAAAAATGGTATTCATTACTTTTGTTCTGTTGTTCAGCTCAAAGATATTGCGCTCACCAAAAACATAAGTGACATATTCATTTGAACTGATTAACTGTAAACCGCTCAGAGGAATGGTGGAATTTCCTTTTAATATTGCTTCTGAGTATGTTTTCTTATTTGTGTCATATAGATAGACTTTGTCTGAGAAAAATTGTATTTGGTTGTCTGATAACTTATTTACATTGACTGATATGGCTAATTGGGTTATCTTTTTGTTTTCTCTTTCGTTAATAAATATGAATGGAGCTATCTTTCCTGTTTCTTTATTAAATAGGTAGATTCCTTTGCTGAACATAGAAACAAGCAACGATTCCTCGTTGTAGTCTGTTATAGAAGCTATTTTATCTTTATATGTTATCGGGAAGTGTTTAAAGGTATTGCTTATCGGGTCTAAACGATTAATACCTCCACCGTCCGTTCCAACCCATATAATACCTTCGTTATCTTCATAGAGACAAAGAATTGTCTTTTCGCTCAATCCGAATGGATTGTTTAAAGGAACATCTCGATAAGTGCGTATATGTACTGTCTTTATGGCAAGCACACCTCCACGAATGCTTCCTGCCCACATATTGTTTTCGTTGTCTTTGTAGAGACTATAAATAGAATTTACCGGCAAAGAATATGAATTGCCCGGAGTATGCTCGATGACTGTAATTTCTTTAGTGCGTAAATCTAGTAGATTAATACCTCCACCATCGGTTGCCAGCCAAAGTTTATTATCTTTTTCTTCTATGTCCAAAATTACATTATTACTTAGTTTGGAATTGTCGGAAGAATACTGTGCAATTAGCATCCCATTCTTTGAATAGCAAAGAAGTCCTCTATTGTAAGGAGATACCCATAGGTTTTTATTGGAGTCTACGAAAGTGGAAATAATGTTTTGTTCTGAACAAAAGTTGGAACGCTTTAGTGTATGGCTTTTAATATTATATATCCACAAACCATGCCAACGAGTGCCTATTACCGCTAAATCACCTTTCCAATAATCTAAAGAAGTGAAGATGGGAAGGGACTTTTCCGCATTTTTGAGAATTATTTTTTGAAATTGACAATTGCTGTGTTTATATTCAATTAGTTCTCCGTTTCCTCCAAACAAGATGCAATCTTTAAGATGAAGGTAAGAACGGACTTTTAAAGGCGAACCCTTAAATGAAACAGGTATAAAACGGTCTGTTTGGTTATCATAATAAGTGAGCCCATTCTCTGTAGCTGCCCAAATTTTATCGGTAGAATCTTCAGTAATAAAGTGAATTAAATTGCCGGGAAGAGAGTTTGGATTGTTTGGCTCGTTTCGATAGATTTTTAGTTCGTGGCGGTCGAACCGATTGATGCCGGATTTAGTACCTATCCATATAAATCCATTGTGATCATTTAATACACACCGCACCGTAGACTGAGACAAACCATCTTGAAGAGATATTTGCTTGAAATAGTAGTCAGGATATGCGCTTAAGCCAATATTCATTGTACATAAAAAAACGAACAGCAAGGATAGACTATGAATACGCATAATAAAGAGTTTATGTTGTTTTCCGGTTCTATTTATGTAATCTATGAGACAAAGATAAAACAATTCGTTTAAAAACGCTCATCAATAAATGACTTTTTTGTTCTCAACGTAATTCCTTTCTGTATCTTGTCTTATTTAAGAGATTCTAATCTTTAGATTAAAGAAGCTGCTCTCTTGATTCTTCATGTCTAAAGATGTCTATTATTGTCTAAAACTACTTTTAAATATATGTTTTAGACAAATCAATACCTTTTATTAGATAAAAACGAACATAACCTCTTATATAATAGTTTATATTTGCAGTTAATAAATTTAGTTCTATGATGAATATCACACACATCGGCAGGATTGCGCTATTAATTGTATTTTTCCCTTTCTTTTTTTCTCATGCTCAGGTCACTAATCGTGCTTTGCTGTTCAATCAAAGCGGCGATTCTTTTAGATGTGAGTTGCCGGAGTTAAGCGAACTAAAAGAATATACACTGCAATTGATGATGTCTCCTCAAGAATGGGTGCCGGGGGCTTCTCTTTTTAAAATAGGCGAGGGAACAGAAGAATTTTCTGCGAAGTTATCTTCTACGCAGGGCAATGTGATATTTACAATTGGCAATCAGCAACTAATAGCTACGGGGGTGGCAGCAACCGGATGGACACAATTAACATTGTCTGTCGTTTCTACCGGAGCTGATGTATGGGTCAATAGAAAGAAAATCAATAAAACTTGGCATCCGAACATCCATTTTCAATTACCTAAATGGTCGAAGTCTCAATCTTTCGATATTGGAACAAATTATAAAGGGCGAATAGATGAATTTCGAGTTTGGAATGTGGCATTGCCAAGCAATAATGTTTCAGACTTAATGTTTTACAATACAGTAAACAAATATCATCCTCATTGGAACAACTTGATTGCCTATTATCAATTCGACCAAAAATTACCCAATCAAAAGATTAGCAGGGTAGAGGTGACCGACAATGATAATTTTCGTTATCACATCGTATCCGGATATTCTGATTTTAATAGACATTCTGACCGTTTGCAGATTGATAGCGATATGCATTTGTTAGTGAACGACCTTATTCTTTTAGTAGGGCATGTTTCCGATAAAGATGGTTCCATAAAGATGTCAAAACCGGACAATCAAGGACTGCTGACTAAGGTAAATCAGTTGGCGGATTATAAGGGGAGAACAGGAGTGCTCTGCTTTATGGGAGATGGAGCAAAGATGAATGTAGGAACAGAAATTCTTAAAGAAGGAATAAAGCCACATAAAGAGAATGCTACCTTTGAGGGTTGGTTTTATGTGGAAAAATGGAAAAAGGGAGCTAACCTATTACTAAAAAAAGAAAGTAATACGAAATATGTAAAGATAAGCTTGGGCAATGAAGCCAAAGGAGAGATTGTGGTGGATGTAAACCGGAATGTGTTTCGTACTTACAACGTAATAAAAACCGGAGAATGGAAGTTTATCGCTACGGTCTTTAATTCGCAATCGGTGGAACCCAAAGAAGCTTTGTACTTAATCAATGAAAAGGGGAAAGTGCTTAGTCCCAAAGTTTGTCCTAAGAAGCTGATTAATTTCAGCCCTAAAGGTATTTGTGCCAAAACTTTAATTGGTGAGAACTTCGATGGTAAGATGGATGAGATTATGATTTGGAGAACCGAGCGTAGTGCTTCGCAAGTAGTGAACGATGCTTTAGGTAAGAGCCGTGACATGAAGTTTCCCGGAGGCGGACCAAATAATCGTTTCTTCGATGCTTATTGGAAGGCCGACGATGCTGCCAATCCCGGCAAAGATACCCAAGGATGGATTAGCATGATAAAAAAGATAAAAGAGCAGTACGGTAAGCATCAAGGATATAAAATTCGTATTGGATTAGTGACCGAAGATGTAGGTAATAAAAAGAATTGGGTACAAAGTATCACTAGGGAATCATGGAGAACTCGTTTGGCTCAAGATGTAAAAAATGTACTGTTGCCACATTGCGATGGCGTTGATGTTGATTTTGAATGGTTGTATGCCGGAGATACTCGCTGGGCTGATTACGGAAAAATGGTAAAAGCTTTACGGGATGTTATTCCGGCGGATAAGGTCTTTAGTGTTTCTTTGCATCCCGTCTCTTATTGGATTCCCAAAGAATATCTTGATTTACCGGATTACTATACCTTCCAAAACTATGGTCCTCGTAAAAGTGTATTTTCTTACAAAGCTTACACAAAGTCTTATGCCGATTTCCATAAATGGGGCTTTAAAGATAGCAAAATATTATTGTCTGTGCCCACAATAGCAACGACGGGCGAAAAGGTTAGAGGGTATAAAGATGTGTTGGCTGCCAATCCTAGTTTACCATTGAATGTAAATGAAGCAATGATTGGTGATAAATCATACACATTTACAGGAGTTGACATGACCAAAGAACGCACCATGTTTAATTTAACTCAGAAGTTAGGTGGTGTTATGTTCTTTGATATGGGCAATGATGTTGCTGTTCAGAGCAAGCACAGCTTAATTCGGGCAATAAACAGCATCATGTCGTCGAACGTAGCGTATTAAGAACTAAATGGAATTAAAAAATAAAATAAAAATGAAACACTTGGATTTAAAACTATTGTGTCCCTTAGCCGGCTTTGCAGCTTTGACGACCATGACTTCATGCTTAAATAAAAAGGAAGCAGTGAAGCCATATAATATTGTGTTTATTATGACCGATGACCATACAGCACAGATGATGAGCTGTTATGACAAACGCAATATCGAAACTCCTAATTTGGATAGAATAGCCAACGACGGAGTGAAGTTTACAAATAGCTTTGTAGCCAATTCGTTGAGCGGGCCAAGTCGTGCTTGTATGATAACCGGAAAGCATAGTCATGCCAATGGGTTTACGGACAATACAACGTGCGTGTTCGATAGTGCACAGCAAACAATGCCTAAACTATTGCAAAAGGCGGGGTATCAAACGGCACTTATCGGGAAATGGCATTTAGAAAGTATGCCTAGCGGATTTAATTATTGGACTATATTGCCCGGACAAGGTGATTATTACAATCCTGATTTCATAACGCAAGCAAACGATACCATATGTAAGGAGGGTTATGTAACCAACATAATTACGGATATGAGTTTAGATTGGTTAGAGAACAAACGCGATAAAGAAAAACCTTTCTGCTTGTTCATTCATCATAAGGCTATTCATCGAAATTGGATGGCTGATACTTGTAATCTAGCTCTTTATGAAGACAAGGTATTCCCTGTACCTGCCAATTATTTCGATGATTACAATGGACGCTTGGCGGCGTCGTCTCAAGAGATGAGCGTTATTGAAGATATGGATTTAATCTATGACTTAAAGATGAATCGTCCCGACAAAGACTCTCGCTTAAAAGCGCTGTACGAAAAGTTTTACGGGCGTATGAATGAGGGACAAAAAACGGCATGGGATAAGTTTTATAATCCTATTATCGAGGACTTCTATAAAAAGAATTTGAAAGGTAAAGACCTTGCGATGTGGAAATATCAACGCTACATGAGGGATTATGCTAAGACGGTGAAGTCTCTTGACGACAATGTAGGACGCGTGCTCGATTATCTCAAAGAGAAAGGAATGCTAGACAATACTTTAGTGGTTTATACTTCCGATCAAGGATTTTATATGGGAGAACATGGCTGGTTCGATAAACGTTTTATGTACGAAGAATCAATGCGTACTCCGCTGATTATGCACTTACCAAAAGACTTTACCAAAAGAGGAGATATTGCTCAAATGGTTCAGAATATAGATTATGCTCCTACTTTCTTGGAATTAGCAGGTGCGCAAGTTCCTTCGGATATACAAGGTATATCTCTATTGCCTTTGCTAAAAGGTGAAGCACCAACAAATTGGCGTAAATCTTTGTACTATCATTTCTATGAGTTCCCGGCAGAACACATGGTCAAGAGACATTATGGGGTACGGACAGAAAGATATAAGTTGATACACTTCTACAACGATATTGATGTGTGGGAACTTTATGATTTAAAGGAAGACCCTAACGAAATGCACAATATTTATGGGAAGCCGGAGACGGAAGCTCTAACAAAGGAGTTAAAAGTAGAACTATTACGTCTCCAAGAGCAATATAACGACCCAATAAGATTTAAATACAATTAAAGACAAGCATAAAGTTATGAAAAACATTTTAAGACAACTATTCTTTTGCGTTATCGCAGTAGGTATATTGCCAACACTGACAGCCGCTGATGTGCTAGAGTGGCAAAGTCAATATGCTATCGGTTTAAATAAGCTAAAACCTCACACGTATGTTTGGCCGTATGCTGATGCCGAATCCGTAATTAATCGTAATCATGAAGACTCTCCATATTACAAAAGTTTAAATGGTAAGTGGAAATTTAATTGGGTGCAGAATCCCGATAACCGACCAAAGGAATTTTATAAACCATCCTTTTATATTGGTGGTTGGGCGGACATTAATGTCCCGGGCAATTGGGAACGTCAAGGTTATGGAACGGCAATCTATGTGAACGAAACATACGAGTTTGACGATAAAATGTTTAATTTCAAAAAGAATCCTCCTTTAGTTCCTTACAAAGAGAACGAAGTAGGTTCTTATCGTCGGTCTTTTACTATTCCTGTCGATTGGAAAGGAAGAAGGGTTGTACTTTGCTGCGAAGGTGTCATCTCTTTTTATTATGTGTGGGTTAATGGAAAATTATTGGGATATAATCAAGGTTCTAAAACTCCTGCAGAATGGGATATTACTAAAGAACTGAAAGAGGGAGAAAACACTATTGCTCTGGAGGTATATAGGTGGAGTGCCGGAGCTTATTTGGAATGCCAAGATATGTGGCGTTTAAGCGGAATAGAACGTGATGTATATCTTTATAGTACTCCTAAAGCGTATATAGCAGACTACCATGTGACTTCACTCTTGGATACTAAGAAGTACAAAGACGGTGAGTTTTCTTTAGATATGGAGTTGAAAGGTTTGGGCGATACTCCAATAGAAGCTTCTTACGAATTGAGGGACTCTCAAAATCGTAGTGTGCTCACGGGTACTAAAACAGTTAGTAAATCGACGGATAAGATTAACTTTTCTGCCGAGATACCTAATGTGCAAACTTGGAACGCCGAACAACCTAATTTGTATTCATTAATTCTTCGGCTCATCAACAAGAACGACACTTCCTTGGTGACCGGCTGCAAAGTAGGCTTCCGTACTTCGGAAATAAAAGGGGGACGTTTCTGCATCAATGGTGTTCCTGTCTTAGTGAAGGGGGTGAACCGTCACGAACATTCACAGTTGGGACGTACTGTCAGCAAAGAATTAATGTTGGAAGACATTAAGTTAATGAAGCAACACAATATAAATACAGTTCGTAACTCTCACTATCCAACCGATTCTTATTGGTATGAGCTCTGTGATGAATACGGATTATATATGATTGATGAGGCGAATGTCGAATCGCATGGTATGGGATATGGAGAAGCGTCGTTGGCAAAAGATACAAGTTGGCTTCCGGCTCACATGGATAGAACGGCGCGTATGTACGAACGTTCTAAAAACCATCCCTCTATCGTTATTTGGTCTTTGGGCAACGAAGCAGGCAATGGTATCAACTTTGAAAAAACTTACGATTGGATGAAATCGGTTGAGAAGCATCGTCCTGTTCAATACGAACGTGCTGAACAAAACTATAATACGGATATTTATTGCCGTATGTATAGAGGTGTGGAAGATTTGATGAAGTATGCTCGCCAAACAGAACCTAAAGTATATCGTCCGTTCATCATGACGGAATATCTTCATGCTATGGGTAGCAGTTGTGGAGGATTGAAAGAATATATGGATGCTTTCGAAAGTGAACCTATTTTGCAAGGAGGTTGTATTTGGGATTGGGTCGATCAGTCCTTTAGAGAAATAGATAAGAACGGTAAATGGTTTTGGACTTATGGTGGCGATTATGGTCCAAAGGATGTTCCTTCTTTTGGAAACTTTTGTTGTAATGGTTTAGTCAATGCTGTTCGGGAACCACACCCGCACTTATTGGAAGTGAAGAAGAATTATCAGTATATCAAATCGAAGTTAATAGACGAGACGGAACTAAAAATTGCTGTTAAAAATTGGTATGATTTCACGGACTTAACTAAATATACGCTTCATTGGCAGCTTGTTGGCGACAATGGAACAGTCATAAAGAGTGGTATAGAGTCTTTGAAAGGTGCGCCTCATACAGTGACGGAAATAACGCTTGGCAAAGTTAAGTTGCCTAACAACATCCGTGAAGCTTATCTCAATTTGAGTTGGACACCTAATGAACCTTCTTTCTTTATGAATAAAGATTTTGAAGTTGCTTACGACCAATTTGTATTGTCGGCAAACAAAGCTTATGTACAACCGCAACCGAAATTAAAAGGAAAAGCAACGATTGAGATTGATAAGGAAACAGGAGCTTTACGCTCGTATATTTACGAGGGCAAAGAGATGTTGTCATCGCCTATCCTTTTAAGTCTTTATCGTCCTACCACTGATAATGATAATAGAGAGAAACTAGGTGGAACTAAAACGTGGAAAGCTGCCGGATTAGATGATTTACGACAGAAAGTAACTCGAATAAATACCAACGCAAAGGGTGGTAAGGTAGAAGTTAAGTTGATTAATCGGAAAGAGAAAGAGGTAGGACAGGCAAGCTTCCTTTATTCGGTAAAGAATGGAGAGCTAACGGTGAAAACAACTTTCGTTCCCGATACGGCAACAATTAAGTCGTTGGCACGGATAGGACTTGTATTTGAAATGCCGAATAGTTACAATCAGGTAAGTTATTTAGGAAGAGGCGATAACGAAACGTATATCGACCGTAATCAATCGGGACGCATTGGCATTTATCATACGGACGTGGAGAGTATGTTCCATTATTATGTGCAACCTCAAGCAACGGGGAATAGAACAGATACACGCTGGATGACTCTTTCAGATGAATCTCATAGCGGATTGAGCTTCCGTTCCAATAAGAACTTCCAATTTAGTGTTGTACCGTTCACTGACAAAAATATAGACAGTGCTGACCACGTGAATCTTTTGGAACGTTCAGGCGCAATAACTGTTCATTTAGATTCTGAACAAAGAGGCGTGGGTACGGCTACCTGCGGACCGGGAGTATTGCCTGCTTACTCCATTCCGGTAAAGGAACACACTTTTGAATTTGTGATAAGACCGATAGAAAAACGATAGACAATGAAAAAAACAATAGCAGTAGCAGCCTTGTTTGGCTGCTTGCTAACTCTTTCCGCTCAAGAGAAAGAACCGTATTATATAAAGCATTTAACTTTTCCGGAGGGAAGTTCTTTGGAACAGAAAGTAGATATGGCTTCGCGATTGGTTCCTTCTGCTCAACAGTTGGCTTGGCAAAAGATGGAACTTACTGCTTTCCTTCATTTTGGAGTAAACACTTTCACCGGAAAAGAGTGGGGAGATGGAACTGAAAACCCTGAACTTTTTAACCCGACGGAACTGAATGCCGAACAATGGGTGTTGGCTCTGAAAGCAGCAGGTTTTAAGATGGCGATGATTACCGCTAAGCATCACGATGGCTTTTGTTTGTGGCCTACCAAAACAACCAAACATTCGGTAGCTTCCTCCTCTTGGAAAGAGGGGAAAGGGGATGTAGTGAGAGAACTGAAGAACGCTTGCGATAAGTACGGCATGAAGTTTGGTGTTTATCTTTCTCCTTGGGACAGAAATGCTTCGTGCTATGGAGATTCTCCTAAATACAATCAGTTCTTTATAGCGCAACTCACAGAACTGCTTACTAACTATGGTGAAGTGCACGAAGTATGGTTCGACGGAGCTAATGGCGAAGGACCTAATGGAAAGAAGCAAGTATACGATTGGGACTTGTTTTATAAAACAATCACTCAGCTTCAGCCCAAAGCGGTAATGGCAATTATGGGCGATGATGTTCGTTGGGTAGGGAATGAAAAGGGGATTGGACGCGAAACAGAATGGGGAGCTACGGCTTTAACGCCGGGTATTTATGCACGCTCTACCAAGCAGAACAAACAATTGGGACTTTTTGAAATGGCGAAGGACTTAGGAGGTAGGGACGTCATAGATAAAGCGAACGAACTGTTTTGGTATCCTTCGGAAGTGGATGTTTCTATTCGTCCGGGATGGTTTTATCATCAAGAACAAGATAATGAAGTGAAATCTTTGTCCAAATTGGCAGACATCTACTTTCAATCTGTGGGATATAACTCTGTACTTTTGCTAAATATACCTCCCGATAAGCGTGGATTGATTCACGAAAACGACGTGAAGCGCTTGAAAGAATTATCGGACTATTTGGCACAGACTTTCGAAAAGAACTTTGTGAAGAAAGGTTCTCGACTTTGGAAGGCTTCTACCGGACAACAAAAAGTGTATCGATTACAAAAAAGAGCATTTATCAATACCGTTTTGCTTCAAGAAGATATTTCGAAGGGACAACGGGTAGAAGGTTTTACGTTGGAAACAAAGATAAACGGTGTATGGAAGCCGCTGGCAAAAGGAACAACTATTGGTTTGAAACGCTTAATACGCTTCTCGGATTGCCAAACTGAGGAACTAAAACTGACTATTAACGGAAGCCGAGGAAAGTCTAACATAATAAATGTAGGGGCTTACTATGCAAAACCGTTGGAAGACGAACAAAAGAATCAAAAAGTAAGCGATATCTCGGTAGCAGCTTGGAAGGTGATTTCCCCGAACCTCAATCCGGAAGCCGGCAAAGCAATAGATGGCAATTTTAAAACTTATTGGAAGAGCGAGGCTATGCTTCCTTTGGTGGTAGATTTGGGCAAAGCAGAACGCATCACCGGTTTCACTTACGCTCCCATTGACCAAGAAGATAAATCGGGTACTATCTATACCTACAACTTCTACGTAAGTCAAGATGGAAAGAGCTGGACAAAATGCGATTGTAGCGGAGAGTTTAGCAATATAAAGAACAATCCGATACCTCAATTTGTAAACTTCGGGAAAGAATATACAGCTAGTTATTTTAAGCTAGAGCCTCTTTCCGAAATAGATAATAAAGCATTTGTTACTATCTCCGAAATAGGGTTACTCTCTAAATAAACAGCTACAAAAAATAATACTGAAGACTTTTAAAATCTTCAGTATTATTTTTTTTGTCTTCTGTATTATTTCAGAAACTCTTCTTATTGTTTGTTTCTAATCTCTACTCTACGTATTTTACCACTAATTGTTTTAGGCAATTCGTCTACAAACTCTATCACACGAGGATATTTGTAAGGAGCAGTTGTACGCTTTACGTGATTTTGCAATTCCTTAATAAGGTCAGCATCGGCACGTTGTTTGTAATCGGCAGCCAACACGATGGTCGCTTTCACTACTTGACCGCGAATCTCGTCGGGCACTCCGGTGATAGCACATTCTACTACGGCAGGATGAGTCATTAATGCACTCTCTACTTCGAACGGTCCGATTCGGTAACCACTACTTTTAATAACGTCGTCCGCTCTGCCCACAAACCAAAGATAACCATCTTCGTCTTTCCACGCCACGTCTCCGGTATAGTAGATGCCGGCATGCCAAGCTTCGTGCGTACGTTGAGCATCTCGATAGTATTCTCTAAACAACCCAAGAGGTTTGCTCTTGTCTGTGTGAATAATAATTTGTCCTTGTTCGCCTGCTTCTGCGCTGCGTCCGTCGGAAGTGAGTAAATCTACGTCATATTGAGGATTAGGCATACCCATGCTTCCCGGCTTTGGTTCCATCCATGGGAAAGTGGCAACGGTAAGCGTTGTTTCCGTTTGCCCAAAACCTTCCATAAGCTTGATACCTGTAAGTTGCTTAAAGGTATCGTATACCGCAGGATTAAGTGCTTCGCCGGCAATCGTACAGTATTTTAGCGACGAAAGATTGTATTTAGTGAGGTCTTCTCTTATAAGGAATCGGAAAATGGTGGGCGGTGCGCAAAGAGAAGTTATGTGATAGTCTTGTATCTTTTGCAGAATGTCCGCAGGAGTAAACTTCTCGTGATCGTAAACAAACACGTTTGCTCCCACAATCCATTGCCCATATAATTTGCCCCATACAGCTTTCCCCCAACCGGTATCGGCAATAGTCAAGTGCAAACTCTCTTCGGTTAGATTTTGCCAAAAGGCTCCTGTAACGATGTGCCCAAGTGGATAAGTAAAGTCGTGTGCTACCATTTTAGGTTCACCGGTAGTTCCGCTGGTAAAGTACATAAGCGAAATATCTTCGTTCGTATTTACTTGTGCGGGACGTACAAAAGGTGCAGCATTCTCTATTCCTTTGTGAAAGTCAAGAAAGCCTTCGGGAATAGCAGGACCTACGCTCACCAATCTCTTTATAGTTGGTGCATCGGAAAGGGCTTCTTTGATGTGCCCCGTGATTACTTCTTCGCCTGCGCACACAATCATTTTGATGTCGGCGGCATTGGCACGATACACAATATCTTTCTTTGTCAACAAGTGAGTGGCGGGAATAACTACTGCGCCCAACTTATGAAGAGCCACAATAGCAAACCAAAATTCAAAACGGCGTTTAAGAATAAGCATTACCATGTCTCCTCGTCCAATACCCAAACTTTGGAAGTAAGAAGCCGTGCGGTCGGTTTGTTCTTTCATTTCCGCAAAAGTGAATTGGTAATGTTCACCGTGATCATTAGTCCAGCAGAGTGCTTTTTTATTAGGCTCTTCGGCTGCCCATGCGTCTACTATATCATATCCGAAGTTAAAGTTATCGGGCACGCTTATTTTCAAATTACGCACAAAGTCGTCTTGAGAAGTAAAGTTTGTCTGACTTATGAATCTTTCTATCATTGTAGTACAGTTATATTATATGATAACGGCTAAGAACTTAACCGATGTTTCGTCTAACGCCTTCATGCCATGAGGCAACTTGGAGTTAAAATAAATGCTATCGCCTTGGTTGAGAATAAGCTCCTTGCCGTTGATGCTAAGCAGCATTCTTCCGGAAAGCACCATGTTAAACTCTTGTCCCGAATGCGAATTAAAATGCATTGGCTCGTTGCTGTTCTTTGGTTCAACGGTAACAATAAACGGGTCTGCCTTTCTGTTCATAAATCCGGAGGCAAGCGATTGATATTTATAGGCTTTGGTGCGTTCCATAGATACTCCCATTCCTGCTCTAGTAAGGAAATACGCGCTCATCTTAGGTTCTTCCCCAAAGAGCAAAGCGTCTAGCTCTACCTTATATTCTCGTGCTATTTTTTGTAGCATACTTACCGAAATATCTGAATCTCCGCTTTCTGCCAAACTATATTCTTCTGTAGAAATGTCGCAAGCTTTAGCCACGTCATCTACCGTAAGTTCCAGCACGTCGCGTAAACCACGTAGGCGTTCCGCTATTTGTTTAATTTGTTCATTCATTGTATGATTCGTTTTATGAGTTGGATTTCTCTATTTACTAGCCTTCATCGCGCTGATAATGGCTGCGGTAAATCCTTTATGTTCCAATTCGTTGATTCCTTTGATAGTGATACCTCCGGGAGTGGTCACTTTGTCAATTTCCACCGAAGGGTGTGTGTCGTTGTTCAAGATAAGCGTTGCCGCTCCTTTTACCGATTGCGCCACCATCTTTTGTGCTGCTTTGGGATAAATGCCCATTTCAATTCCTGCCTGCATAGCTGCTTGTATGTACTTTAATACATAAGCGATACCGCACGATGTGAGAGCAGTGGTAGCTGCTATTTGTTCTTCGGGTATGAGCATAGCGCAACCCATTTCGTTGAATAAGTCGAGCATCAATTGTTCTTGTTCGGCAGAGGCGTTGCGAGAAGCAATTAACGTCATGCTCTCTAATTGTGAAATAGCGGTATTGGGAACGAGGCGGAAGAGGGTGTTCTCTGTGCCAATACTTCCGCTAAGTTGTTCAAAGGAAATACCGGCCGCCACCGATGCTACCATTTGCGATGGGCGTATAGTGAGTTCGTCCATTACTTTTTTCATAAGCCATGGTTTCACTGCAAGAATGATGAGGTCTGCTCCTTTAATAGCTTCGCGGTTGTCGCTCGTCACGTTGATAGCTGAATCAAAAGCTTTCAATGCTTCTCTTTTTTCGCTTCCGGGATTAGACACTGTGATGTCACTTGCATTTACTATGCTGCCTTTAGCCAATCCTTTGGCTATTGCTCCACCCATATTCCCGGCTCCTATAATAGCTATTTTCATACTGCTTTCTTTAATCGGTTAATAAACTCTTTAGCTTCCTCCATACTTAAACAGAGAGGGGGTAACAAACGGATCACATTTGTTCCGCTTACTCCTGTAAATACTTTCTGTTCATGGAGCAGTCGTAAACGAAGTTCTTTTACCGGTTGTTCAAATTCTATTCCTATCATCAATCCTTCGCCTCTCACTTCTTTGATAGCGGGGATATTCTTTAGTTGTTCAATTAAGTAATTACCTACTTTTGCGGCATTGGCAATCAATCCTTCTTTCTCTATCACGTCTAGCACAGCAATGGCGGCCGTACAAGCTAAATGATTGCCGCCAAAAGTAGTTCCGAGCATTCCGTACACAGCTTTAAAGAGTGGGCTGATGAGCAAGCCACTCATTGGAAATCCGTTGCCTATTCCCTTAGCTACCGTAATGAGATCGGGGCGAATGTCGGCGTATTGGTGAGCGAAGAACTTTCCGCTACGACCATATCCCGATTGAATTTCGTCTACTATCAAGATTGTTCCGGTTTCGGTGCACGCTTTGCGAAGTTCTTGCATGAAAACTTTTTCGGGAAAGCGTATGCCGCCAATTCCTTGGATGCCTTCGATAATAACTGCGCATACATCTCCTTTATTCAGTTCGGCGCGCATACTATCCGTGTCGTTAAGTTCCAAATAGGTGACGTGTCCGTTGTTGTTGATAGGGGCAATAATACTAGGGTTTGCCGTTACTTCCACAGCCAACGAAGTTCGTCCGTGAAAAGCTTTGTTGAAAGAAATCACTTTTGTTCGTCCGTTATGGAACGAAGCGAGCTTTAAGGCATTTTCATTCGCTTCCGCACCGGAATTAACTAAAAACAGCGAATAATCATCGTATCCCGACAATTTTCCCAATCGTTTGGCAAATTCGCATTGTAACTTGTTCACTACAGAGTTGGAGTAGAATCCTAGTTGAGCAACTTGTTTACTAATCATCTCTACGTAGTGAGGATGAGCGTGACCAATTGAAATTACAGCATGACCGCCATATAAGTCGAGGTATTCTATCCCTTTGTCGTCCCATACGTGACAGCCCAATCCTTTGACTATATTAATATCAAAAAGTGGATATACATCAAATAAATTCATTGTATCAAGGTGTTATATTCTTTATTAAAAGGCACTCGGCTTCAGCTTTAGTCCAACTGTTTCTTCTAAGTTGAACATCAAGTTCATGTTATGCACTGCTTGTCCGCTTGCTCCCTTCAAAAGGTTATCGATACAAGAAATGATAAGCAACTTATTGCCGTGTTTTTCTAAATGTAGCAAACACTTATTGGTGTTTACTACTTGCTTGAGGTCTATGTTTTCTTCTACAATATGAATAAACGAATCTTCGGCATAGTATTCTTGATAGAGACGTACAATCTCGTCGAGTTCTACCGTAGTCTTCACCACCAAAGTAGTAAAGATGCCCCGTGGAAAATCTCCTCGGTAAGGAATAAAGTCTATATCAGCATCGAAACTCTGTTGCAAGCTCTTTAGTGATTGCTTTATCTCGGGTATGTGTTGGTGCTCAAAGGGTTTATATATACTCATATTATTGTTACGCCAACTAAAGTGCGATGTTGCTCCCGGCTTTACTCCCGCTCCGGTAGAACCGGTGATGGCATTTACCGAAATGTCGTCGTTCAGCATCAAATGCTTAGCAAGGGGCAACAAACCAAGTTGAATACACGTAGCAAAGCAACCCGGATTAGCTACATGATTGCTTCCGCAGATGAGCCGACGGTTTAGTTCCGGCAAACCATACACAAAGTCATGTTCTTCGCTCTCTATCCGATAATCCATAGAAAGGTCTATTATCTTTAGCCCTTCGGGTAAGGTATGACTTTCTATAAATTTGCGTGTGTCGCCATGCGCTGTACAAAAAAACAGGATGTCGATAGTGCTTAAAGGTAATTCGTCGGTGAAAACTAAATCAGTTTCTCCATAAAGTCCCTCGTGTACGGCTGTAATCTTATTACCTGCGTTACTGCTACTATTGATAAATTTAATATCCACTTCGGGATGGTTTATCAACAAACGAATCAGTTCGCCGGCAGTGTAGCCCGCTCCTCCAATGATGCCTACTTTAATCATGCTTTCCCGTTTTTCTTTTGGTTCGCATAATAGACTCTAAGTGGAGTAGAAAGTACTTTAGTAAATCCTTTAGCATCTTCTGCCGTCCAACCCTTTTGTATTTCTCCGTAGTCGCCAAAGTCTGTTTTTACTAAGTCGAACGTAGATTCCACACCCACTAATGTATAGCTGTAAGGGCGAAGGATAATACTTACCGTTCCCGTCACGTTTCGTTGTGCACTCTCTAGGAAAGCTTCGCAGTCGCGCATTACCGGTTCAAGGTATTGAGCTTCATGCAAAAACATTCCGTACCAAGTACCAATCTGATCTTTCCAATATTGTTGCCATTTGCTCAAGGTATGTTTCTCGAGCATCTTATGTGCATTGATAATCAAGATAGGAGCAGCCGCTTCGAAGCCTACTCTTCCTTTAATTCCGATGATGGTGTCGCCGATGTGCATATCGCGTCCGATACCGAATTTGCTTCCAATCTCTTCCACCTTATTAATAGCCTTCACCTTGTCGGTAAAAATTTCTCCGTTCACGGCTTGTAGTTCTCCGTCCATAAAAGCTAATTGCAAGGTCTCTTCTCCTTTTGCGGTTATTTGCGAAGGATAAGCTTCTTCGGGCAATGTTTGGTCAGATTGCAATGTTTCTTTTCCACCAATAGAAGTTCCCCATAAACCCTTGTTAATAGAGTATTCCAACTTCTTGAAGTCGGCTTCTATACCATGTTCGCGTAGATAATTAATCTCGTAGTCGCGGGTCAGAATCATGTCGCGAGTAGGAGTGATGATACGTATATTAGGTGCGAGCACATCGAAAGTCAGGTCGAAACGAATTTGGTCGTTGCCGGCTCCTGTACTTCCATGAGCCACAGCGTCAGCATTAATTTCTTTAGCGTAGTTAATAATGGCTATGGCTTGAAAGATACGTTCCGAACTTACCGAAATAGGATATGTTCCGTTACGAAGCACATTTCCATATACCATATATTTGATACTCTTCTCGTAGTATTCTTGTGTAACGTCGAGAGTGACGTGCTTTACAGCTCCTAACTTGTAAGCTTTTTCTTCGATCACTTTTAGCTCGGCGGGCGAAAATCCTCCCGTGTTAGCCACAGCGGTGTAAACATCATATCCTTTCTCTTGTGCGAGATACATGGCGCAAAACGAAGTATCTAATCCTCCGCTAAATGCTAAAACTACTTTCTCTTTCATTTCTATAATTGTTTTACTAATCTTCTATTTTCTTTTCCGGGTCAAAGAGCATGGCGGTGCAGATGCAATAACGTCTTTGTGTACGCTCCAGCACATCGTGGTTGCAGCAACCTTCGCATCCGTGCCAAAAAGCCTCATCGTCTGTAAGTTCTGCAAAAGGAACGGGCACATATCCCAGCTCGGTATTAATCTTCATTACCGCTCCACCACTCGTCAATCCAAAGAGTTTGGCATGAGGCCAACGTAAGCGAGAGAGCGTAAAAGCTGCTTTTTTGATTCTTTTGGCTAGCCCGTTGCCACGAAACTTCTCCACTACAATTAATCCTGAGTTAGCTACATACTCTTTGTTTCCCCAACTTTCTATATAACAGAATCCTGCGAATTCATCTCCATTAAGAGCGATAATAGCTTTTCCTTCCTTCATCTTTTGAGCCACATATTCGTGCGTACGTTTAGCTATTCCCGTACCTCGTACCTTAGCCGCAGCTGTAATTGTTTCCAAAATTGTGTCGACATAAACCTCATGTGAGGCATCGGCTACCATAACATCTATTTGAGTCTCCATTCTTTTTTTTGCGATAATGTATATTGTTATTGAATATTAGGTATAATGTTAGACAAAGCGTGTCGTATTCCCGATTTGGAACATCCTTCGCGTAGCACCAACATGATGGTGTCGTCGCCGGCTATGGTACCCAATATCTCGTGGAAGTCGTGATTATCTATGTCGTAAGCTAAACTGCTGGCATATCCCGGTCGTGTTTTGATAACTGCGATGTTTGCGGAAAATTCTAAAGAGATAAATCCGTTGTGCATCAACATCTCACTTGCCGGATGGGTGTCGGTCATGCGTTTATACATTGTATTATTGGGCAATACATAAACGTAGTTCCCATTCATGCTGGCAGCTTTAGCTACTTTCAATTGCTTCAAGTCGCGCGACAAGGTGGCTTGAGTGAGAGTAAAGCCTTCTTTTTCCAACTCTTGCAAAAGCTCGTCTTGGCTTCCGAGTTCTTGACTGGAAATAATAATCTTAATAGTGTCTAAACGGCTAATCTTATTCTTCATCTTGTATAATTATTCTAATTATGGGGCAAAAGTAGGGATTATTTTGAATAAACATTGCATAAATTCGATTTTATTTTACTATTTATGCATAAATAACAACGAAATAACGTTGATTAGCGCAATGCCATTCGTAATTTTACTTTATGTAATTTGCAGAAAAAATAATTTTGTGGCTACATCACTTAATCTATTTTTAGGATAAAAAAGAGAATGAAATATACTAATATGAATTTAATTTATTATATTTGCAAAATAAATGCACGTTCAATACTTTGAAATATGATTTTAAAATTTAAATTTAAGAATTTCAGGTCTGCTAAAGATTGGCAGGTGTTGAGCTTTGAAGCCTCTTCGGATAAGGTAGCCGAAGAATATTACTGTACGACCATTAACGATACAAAGGTTCTGAAACTTGGTATCCTCTATGGTGCTAACGCTTCTGGAAAAACCAATGTGCTGTTGGCTCTTGACTTTTTGCGTAAAATGGCTATTTCTCCTAAAATCAACAAAACACAATCTGTCGGATTTATACCGTTTCTATTGGATTACACTACCAAAAGAGAATCGGGAATTTTTGAATTGACTTTTTTTGTGGGTGATGTAAAGCATATCTATACCATTGAAGTAAATAATAGTGCTGTTCTAAAAGAAACGCTAAAATATTATCCCGGCAAGCAAGCTGCTGAGGTGTTTTCTCGTGAAACAGTTGATGGTGTTACTCACATTCAGTTAGGTAGTAAAATAAAACTTAATGCGGCAGAGCAGGAGAAATTGCAGGTAAATACACTTAGTAATATGAGTGTTGTTTCGGCATACGCAACTGCAAACTTTGTCTTTCCCGAATTGGAGCGTGTATATAACTACTTTTTAAAACAGTGGCTACCAATTTTATTACCCCAAACAGATTTAAAAGTGTGGGCAACCGGAGAAGCTGAGACAGAGAAAGAAAATAAAGCCTTTTTGTTGGATTTGTTGCACCGAGCCGATTTTAATATTTCCGGTTTTGATGTTCAGCAAAGTGAGAACAATAAAAAGAGTTCAGAGTTGATGTTTGAACATACGATTGCTGTTGACGGACACGCTGCGGTTCATTATTTACCGGATGTGCTTGAGTCGGCAGGAACAATGCGTTATTACGGTTTGGGGACTATTCTCAATACATTGCTTGAACGTAATGCCATTATACCGGTGGATGAATTGGAGAATTCTTTGCACCCCGATTTGTTTGCTCACTTCATTAATCTGTTTTTGGTTAATTCGACACGATCGCAACTCCTTTTTAGTACACATAATCTTCAATCATTAGATACTGATGATTTGCGTAAAGATGTGGTTTGGTTCACCGAAAAACGGGACGACGGCTCAACGGAGTTGTTTTCACTTGATGACTTCAATATTCGTAATGGAGTATCGTTCCTTAATGCCTACAATGCAGGAAAATTTGGAGCAAAACCTACATTAGGCAGTATCTTTATTCCTAAAAAACAGTAGCTATGACACGAGAGAAAAGAGACAAAGAGACTCGAAAGTCTTATGCTATCGTTGGCGAAGGGATTACTGAGTTTTTCTATTTCGATGGATTTCGTAATAGCGAAAAGGAACTATTAAAGAGGTATAATATCACTCTTAAACCTGATAAGCCGAAGCATCCGGATTATAGCGATATAATTGCAAAAGCCAAATCACTCTTGACAAAAGAGTTTGATGTCGTTTTTGCCTAATTGATATGGACTATATCAATGCTGATATCGCACGTAAACAAGCTTATGTCAAAGAGAAAACAAAGTGTATCAAGACGTACAAGAATACGATATACTTTGTTGAAAGTAACCCTGCTTTTGAATTTTGGTTGCTACTTCATTTTATCTATACCGACCGTCAGTTTCGTAACTGCGACGAAGTAATTGCAGAACTTCAAAAAGAAGGACGTATTGAGAGTTACGAGAAAAATATAGCGTATTTCTCAAAAAACAATCTATATACTCAACTCAGAGAGAAACTAGAAATAGCAATAAGTAATGCACGTGGATTATCGAGTGATATCAACAATCCACACACTCCATATTCAAATGTGTTTGAGGTATTTGAAGAATTGATGAAACTAAAGAACTAAGATATCGAACAACTTTATTCAATGAATTTACGACTTATTTATGTTCTGAAAGGTGTTTCCTACTCAAAATAAGCCTTGATAGACGTAAAAAGAAACATTTTTGGAAATATCTAAGACATTTGCGGCACTAGGTAGTCGGAACTATTCCTTATTTTTGCAACGAATAAGACTCGAAGTCTTTTTCGTTTTTAAAACTCGATATTTAAAAAACTTATTTATTAACCAATAATTTAATTAATGATGAAAAAAAAAGTACTGCTATTAGGCACTCTCCTTTTTTGTTTGACCGGAGGGTTATTTGCTCAAACGGATAACTACGCACTTCATTTCGTAAATAACGGCGATAAAGTTGTTGCCGGAAAGAATCAAGCACTAGAGGGAGCAACCAATTTCTCTGTTGAAGCTTGGGTAAAAGTAGATCAATGGAGTCAAGGTGCAACTATTTTATCTTACGGCTCTGCCTTTTCGCTAAAATTAGGCGAATCGGGCAAACTTATCGCACAGATGGGAAATGCAGCTGCCACGGTAAATGCGTCTCTCACCACAGGAACGTG
>JAVVPX010000020.1:0-20100 GCA_036655555.1 Bacteroidaceae bacterium
AATCTCATCAGGCCATGGACACGGTTTGCCCGTTGCTTTGAAAGTTGGACGCTGGCCATCTACTTTACGCAAATGAGTCCCCAATTCTTTAGATAGTTTTTTTACAAGAGCCGGATGTTTTGCTGCGAGATTGTGCTGTTCACCAATATCATCACTAATATTAAATAGTTCTTTTTGTCCTGTTTTATAATAATAAATCAATTTCCAATCACCCTTGCGAATAGCACAATCGAAGCTGATGCCGGGTCCATCATTTCCCCAATTATTCGGAAGATTCCAAAATAGGCTACGTCCTTTCGAGGTATTGCCTACCTGCTTGAGCAAGGGCATAAAGCTAATACCATCTATCGGCTGCACCGTTTTATAATTCTTCACCCTTGCCATTTCGAGGATGGTGGGATAAAAATCTTCAATCATCAAGTAGCTATTGCATTTACTATTCGGAGCTACCACACCGGGCCAACTTACAATCATCGGTTCTCGTATGCCGCCCTCGTATAAAGACCCTTTTCCGCTATTCAAAGGATAATTTTGAGTATGCAGTTTTCCGTCGCGCCAAGCAGAGGAACTAGACAATCCTCCATTGTCGCTCATGAAGATAATGATTGTGTTATCGGCCTCGCCGTTCTTTTCCAACCAATTCATCAAGTCTCCCAAACTTTTATCCATGCCTTCGATGAGTGTTGCGTATCCTGCTTCGTGAGGGGTCATGCCTTTGTCTATATATTTTTGATAAAAGCGCATATCTTTATCTATGGGGATATGAATGGCGTAATGCGACATATATAAATAGAAAGGTTGCTTGTATTTTTTTGCTTTATCCAATGCTTTCAAAGCTTCTAAGGTAAGTGCTTCTGTTGCAAAGGTCTTTGTACCCCAATATTTCTCTAAGCCCGGGATAGCATTGAGGAAAGTTGTTTTTCCATCTTTAGCATATCCATAATTCTCTTCGCCTAGGTAGCTAGCTAATCCACCGGCGGCATGACCGCAGATGTTTACCTCAAAGCCCCAATGGTGAGGATCTTCGCCCGGCGTGTCTATTGCGCCAAAGTGAGCTTTTCCGCAATGGATAGTGTGGTATCCACTATTTTTTAATAGTTGCACAAAAGATGTTCCCACAAATACATTGTTTGTTCCTTGAACTTGGCTGATACCATTTAGATTCCAATTGGGAGCTTCTAAAATACGATCTTTTCGGTCGGTAGTTATATCTTTTTGCAAGGTCCAATTTGTGACTCGATGTCGTGCGGCATTGGTTCCGGTCATCAAGCTACAACGTGTGGGCGAACTTATACTAGCAGCATAGGCTTGAGTGAACATCATCCCTTTGGCAGCTAAACGTTCCATATTTGGTGTCTCATACACTTCGTTATAATGAGTTTTTTGTGTCCAAAAGGGGAGTGATGTATCTTGCCAGCCCATGTCGTCTACCATAAAAAGGATGATATTCGGACGTTTGTCTGTTTGCTCCAATGCGATACTTTGTTGAGCATACAGGGTAGCCACAGTACAAGGAGCTAATGCTAATAATATATTTTTGTTTATCATGTCTATGATATTAGTTTTCAGCATACAAATATACTAATTATTTTTCTCTTATCACATGATACATCGTTCCGCTTCTCATTCTTTTCGAAGGTATTCCATGCTTTTGGAGTATTCTTCCGAACACGCTTACTCGTTTTGCCGAAATGCTTGCTGTGGCATTCTTTTGAATCTCTTGCAATATTTCAATAGGCGACAGCCATTCTCCTTCTTCATCCTTTTCTGCAGGGCGAAAATGGCGATAAAACAGTTGTTCTTCGGGTGGAACTTGTTCAAATTCACGGTTGTTTTCTGTCATAATTTGCTCATCTGCTTGGTCGAACCAAAAGCGTTCGCCGTGACTTAGTTCGTACATGGCTTGTGCATAAAGTTGCTCGTAATCTATTGGTTGGGTAGTGTTGATAACTCCCGTTACCTCGATGCAGATGAAACGGCGACTACCCGATGGGTCGGTTAATAAATCTTTTTGGTTGCTGGTGGCGATGAACGAGGCGTAACGACGCATCTCGAGTACTGCATTGCCGTAAGGTTTGCGAACGTTTATTACGGGTTTTTGTAAGATATGCTTCAAAAAACCTTGTTGTGTAGCACTTATCTGATCAAATTCATCAATGTTAATCAACGCAAAACGATTTAGATACATTTCTGCGTCTTTTTTGCGCGAGAAATCAATGCTGTCCGTGTAGTAAAAGCGTTCGGAAGGTGGCATGATGTTACGGCAAAAGGTGGATTTGCGAGTGCCTTGCGCACCTACAAGTAAGGGCGAGACGCTGTTGGCGTACTTTTTGTCCATACCTCGCCAATGTGCCACCATGTTTAAGAACCAACGATGAAATAGTTCTACCCAATGTGAATTGGAACAAGGTACCGTGGTGGCAAGTTCACTGATACGGTCTTTTTTGTCCCAAACGGGCAGATTATACAAAAAGTCTTCCAAAGGATTGAATATTGGCACACGGTTGGAATAGATGTAGCGGCTAATATCTCTGTCCCACAGTGGAATACCTTCGGCTTGTGCATCGAGTGCAATACTGTTCAGTTCTCGTTTATCAATAGGATTGAAACGAAAACGGTAAGAATGACGTTCACGATATTCTACTTCGCCGATTTGCGTATTGTAACGAAGCTCGTAGCGTCGCTTCATAAAATCATCCGTTTGCAAAGAGAGTTGCTGTTCTTTGCTTAGATTTATTTTCTCGCCGAAACCTTTATTGTCCTGATATACGTTTCGTACAAGTTGCCTGATGCAAAACTCTTTCCTATATAGATAAAAGTAACAGATAATGTGATTAACAGTTTCTTCTTCGGGTATTCCGGATTGAAAACAGTTGATAGCCAGCAAGTTTACCATTGGTTGAATTCCTTCGAAAGGAGTGGCTCCGGCGGCTTCCTCATTGCTTAAGTCCGTATGCGCTTTTTGCAATGCTGCTTGAAACAATATTCCAATAGCATCTTCTTCGTTCATTCCCGGTACGGCACGTGTTAATGGCGTTTTTTTGCTTTGTACACTTTCTCTATAAGTCTGTTCTTCGGGCATTTGTGTTGGTTGCGACAGATAAAGCGGTATGGAATCGGGACGATATATTGCTTCCGGGTCGAAAGACAGGCGAGAATATTGCTCCAATAGTGGTTCTTTGGGGAGAATATCGAAAGGAAGTTGGGGTTGGTAGCATTTTACTGCCAACCGATAAGCATGAGCATGGAATATTTCCGCTTCTTCCCGTGTCTGTGGCAAACTATTGTCGGGACGAATAAATGCAATCCATATTTTCACTGTTTGCGCGCTCGATCCGATGAATACGCAGCGCGTTTGTGGTTGTTCCAACGCACGCTGCTTTACCAATGCTATTTCTGATTTTCCCGACAGTGGGCCAACGGTGAGCTCTACAATTCCATTGTATGCTTTCAATACTTTGTTACCATTGCCTCTTTTAAATTCCGCAGCGGGTACTATTTTGGGTAGTTGTTCGGCTGTGCCGCATCGTTGGTTAGGTAACCTATATTTCAATTGTTCTCGGAAGGAGGAAACGGGGCAACTTTTGATTTCTGTTCGTGTTTTCTCCATTAAAGTCTCTAAAGTCATTGTTTTTAGTGTAACAATTCCCTCTTTTTGTCTTAATTGTGTAATTTTCATTGTTAAATTATCGTGTTTTAATCGTTTTAACCTCAAAAACGGTACTTTTTAGTCATAAAAAGTGCCTTATAAATCAAATCTAAATTAGACTAACTGTCCGTTTTATTATACAAAACAAATCGTTTTATTGCATGAAATGATTTGTTTTTAGCTGATAAACACTTTGTTCGTTGCTCATAAAACAAACTGTTTTGCCTTACAAAACAGTTTATTATATTGTTATCTAGTAACTTATATAGTCTATGATAAGCAACTTATTGTTTACTTATTACGATGTAAATTCTTTTTTGCGTTTAGACGTGTTGCAGATACTTATCTGCAACGTATCTGCAACGGTATCTGCAACAGGCTTAAATATTTATTAATCAATGTGTTATAGACAGTGTGTTGCAGATGGCAGATAAAATTCATTTTTTTTCATGGGAGGAGGAGCGTTTTACGTCCATTTATATTCTTCGCTATAAAAGTCGAAGGATAAATCTTCTCGGATGTCTTTTTGCTGAAATAATTGGCGGATGTAGTCTTGGTCTTCCGGTGTAAGGCAAGTTTCTTTGCGATAGAAGCAATAGTATTTTGTTCTGCCAAAATGACTAAGCATTTGTTTCTTCAATTCTTGTACATTCTTATGGGGTATATCGTCAAACAAATGTGTGATTCCCCATGCTACAGGTACTTTTTGGTTAGATAAATAATAAGGGCAAGGTTCGTCGGTTGGGATGCAGATTGGATTTATTATGCTAATAATAGCTTCTTTGGTTGTGTCATTGAGTGCGACCAAGCGGTGCAGGCAGCTTTTTGCTTGTGGACATTGATTTGTGATACAGCGAGCGAAGTTGTAGGGGGCTGATAAATTATCGGATTCTTTTTTCATTTTAAAACACCTTATTGGACATCTTTTACACAACGCACAACTCCTGTATTATCCCTACCGCTAAAGAGGCACATATTGGCTCCTTGTGGCGAAATAGCGAGCGAGGACCTATTGGAATTTAAAGAGAACTTTGTGCGACAGAAATAATAATTGCTACCCCCTGCGCTCCAAATGCTAGCACCATCGCCCATTCTGGAATACATGAGCGAGAGTTCTCGTTGATTGGGTACTCGATAACCATCTGCGCATACTTTAGTTCCTGCTTTTATATTAGCGTCTAATGTTGACCAATTTCCCGAAGCTGTAAATGCTTTTAGAATCTCAAATTCTGTCCAAGGCAAATTGTCAGACTGACGTTCGTGATGCTCTTGTAAATCTCCTACTTGGGTATAACTTCTTATCGATTTTCTATTCATCTTCTTTAGCGAAATATGACCGGCTAAGGTTGTGCCTGTTGCGTCAGGGATGAATGTCGCAAAATCTTTGGGTGAAGTAGTTGCGTTGTCTGCCATTCCTAAGTTTCTGACACATCGATAATAATAAGGTTCGCTTCCGCCATTATCAGCGCCTATACTTGAACCTTCGGAAGACCAAAGAATCCATGGCTGGTTGTTGCCTGCCATGCTACTACTTATATATGTTCTTTCGTTGTAGGTATTAGTCCCGGTATTTATTCCTTCGTGCAATCGGGATTTCAAGTCCAACGATTTTTCTCCCAACCAAATGTCGGTTAGTTGGTTGATACTTGCCAAATACCATTGCACTTCATCGGAATCTATTTGCTTATTTCCGTTGCCGTCTCTGTTTTTCTTTAAGCAGGTATATTTAATTTTATCGTAAGCAGTTTTAAATTCTCTTGTTGATTCGGTAATACACGTATTCCAAGAGTCGGCAGTATTAACGATGCCGTTCCAAAGTGTCAAGGTGTTGTTTCTCCCATTAGAGTGGTCGGTAGCACCGGTAGATGGCATATCGCTAACACCTTTGGGATACGTTTTTGTATCTTGTAGCGCCTCACAGCCCCAAGCTGTTTCTTCTGTATCGCTTAGATCATTATAATCCACGCTATACATGGTTTGGATGGATGCTTGTCTGAACGAGTACACTGCTTTTAGGTGCATACTTGCACCGTCGTGACTATAACTAGTTCCGGTTAGAATGTTTAGCATCCTTTCGGGTTGGTTGACAAACAGCTTCCACAATTCGGTGGACGCATTGCCGTTGAGAGGATTCGTTTTGTAATAGTTCTCATTAACGAATGCGGTAAACCTAATTTTGTTGTCACTATCAAAGAGGGTAGCGCCGGTACTTTCTCCTCTAAGCCTTTTCCCATTCTCTTTTAAGATGGTGATTAGTTGTTCGACATCTAACAAAGTAGTTGGATGAGCGATGTAATAATCGAGTGTAATGGGAGTTGCCGAAGTGTACTTCTGTGCGTCACCGGGATAAAAGACTAAGTCTTTGCTATACACTCCTCCGCTAGGTTTAGTGCTTAGCTCAAACAATATCCACTTATAATCTTTGGGGTGCTCGTTTGCTCCTCCTTTATCGAATGCTGTTTGTACATACCATGTTAAGCTCTCATTCATAATTGCACTCGGAAAGGCTACGGAGGTAGATTCGTAGTGAGCATCGAAAGTATATAATTCAGTTGCGAGCGTAACAACGCCTTCTGCTCCCGGTTGCGTTTCTTGATCGTTGATTACTTCAACCGAAATATCGTTTATTGAATTGATGGTCACGGTATAAGTATAGAACGTGTTACGAAGTGTGTTGTAATCGTTGGGGTCAGCGCCTACATAACCTAGGTGGATAGTGTATATTACGTCTGCCGACACGGTGGAAGTGCCGTCCAAATATAGTACATGCCCTCTTAGCTGCACATAAGTAGCATTTTGGTTGGCATAGGTATAATTACCGTTAACAACAGTTTGTCCCGGCTTTTGTGAACCTTCAGGGATCTTAATTTTATCTTGTAGCTCTCTGTAAGCATATCTTTCATCTGCAGTTAGAACGCCGCCGGAAAGATTTCGTATTGGAATCTGTTTGGAGGGAGTATTCATATTCTCGAGCACATAGAACGAAAAAGTTTTTCCTATATTTGCTCCTTGACCTTCTAAGTTAGCCCAAGCGGTATTAAAATAATCGGTCTCTTGGGTGAACTTGTCACTCGTGGAAGTGAAGAGGCTGGCATTCTTGGGAACCTTCACTACTCGCCAATCTCTAGGAGTAAAGGTTACGCCGGATCCTGTTGCGATGTTGAACTGTATTTTGGAGTCTAATTTCTTTAGTTTGATAGTCCCTAAAGCGGTCGATACATTATCGCTTGCAGGGATGCTGACATTTTTGATTGCTCCGCCCGTATCTTCTATAAATCCGCTCATCACAAAGCTGGTGCCTCGTGCGGTTGTCTCTTGTAGCAAGTGGGTGTTTAAGGCGTTTAAATCTGCTTCGCTAGTTACTTTCTCAAGGTCGGCTTTGGTTAAATTCATCATACCCAGATCAAGGTTGGCGATGGCATAAATGTGTCTGTCGTTGCCACTGGTAGTTGCGAGAGTGATGCTTCCGGTAGCTCCAACAGTGGTGATAGCTTGCTTTTCGAAGTATTTGGAAGAGACAATATTCCCATTTTGAAAGATGAAGATGAAGAGGTTGTTGATGTCTTTCTCTACTTTGTCGGGGGAAGTTGCTCGGCTAAGTACGGTATTGTCCGATGCGTTTATCCTAAGCGTACACAGCGTAGGTTTGCCTTCGATTACCCTCTCATTCTCTTCGCCGAGGAAGTCGGTACAAGCAGTGGTGAGCAAGAGGCTGAATACTGCGATAATCCAAATTGTATTTATCTTGTACATAGCGTGCATTTTATTGTTATTTAAAAGAAGGAATTGTAATGTTTTGAATTGTCCACTCTGCCACGGTACAATCCAACTTAATATTTACCGTTTGGGGAGCAGCGCTACCAATGCTAAGACTTACTTTATACTTTTTAGCCATTTGCAAATTGGAGATAGTGGGGTTTAAGTCCGCACTCACTGTTCTGGTTTGTATTACTCCTGCTTTATTGTAACTTATCTTTGCCGACAAAGTGACGGTGCCTGTGGTTGCGGGTATGGCTTGCGGTAGGGGCATCACTAAATCGGTAGAGCTAATTACCGCTGCGGTATTTGTTAGCTCCACATCTTTTAATTGTCCTTTTGCTACGGATACAACATAGTTGCTTGCGGGTGATGTAGCATCGAGAACCCAACTGCCTGTGCCGGTGGTTGGATAGGAATAGGTAGCTTTCGTCTTTAATCCTGTGATCGTGATTTCTTGAATCTTTATTATTTCACCGAGGGTAGGTTCTTTTATCGCGCTAAACTCGATGCTCGATAAGAGATGCTTAAACGATACCGGTAGTGCGGCACTTTTAATAGTTTGGTCGTACAAAGGAGCTGCAGCCAACAAGTCTAGTTGAGAAGCCACGTCTTGTGGAGTGGTATAGGTGAGAGTAGGTGCGCCTGCTTTTGTGGACGGTGAAAATGCAATTAGCTTGTTGTCGTTACAGAAAGGCGCATAAGCAAAGAAACTAAGACTGCCTTTAGTAGGCCAATATCGTGCCGGAGTACATTCCCATGCTGTATTGTTCTTGGCAACCTTTTGATTATACATATAGTCGGGGACAGGAGAGGGAGCAGTTCCTGCAAATGTACCTGTGGCAAGGTAAGAAGCAAACACTCCAAAGTGTGCTAGGGTGGCAGTCTTTATCTCCGTAGCTTTAGTGCTTGCTTTCTCTACTTCCACAAAACCATCTTCTTGTACCACCGTAAATTGGATAGCCCTTTCGCCCGATTGTGACCAAACGATAGGTTCTTCTTTGCTACAGGAGGCAACAAGCGTTCCCATAAACAAGATTCCAATTAATATGTATGCTGTGTTTTGCATCTTTTTCTTTGCTTTGTAGTATCTATGAGGGGACATTCAACCCCTCATAGATGATAGAAATATTATTTAAAAGGAACAGTTTGAGCTTCATCTACCCAGTCTTCAACAGTAGGAATAAATGTGATAGGTTTCAAAATAGGTCTTCCATTAGCATCGTATCCGCCACCAAAGGTTAGTGCGTAAGTAATCTTCTTGCCCATAGCCCATGTACCTGCGAAAGGAACATAAGTTTTGCCATAAGCTGTGCCAGAGCCAAGTAAGTAGTTGCCGGCAGTATCTCGTATCTTGCAAGTTATCTCAAGATAAGTGTTAGGTGTAGGCAAAGCATCATTGGCTGCGATAGTAACTTCAGCGCCCTCAGCGGTAGCCCATTTTACAAGTGTTTGTGGCATTAATGTCAAAGGAGTAGTGTTGACAGCAACTGTCGTTACATTTTTGACATTCAATTGTGCATCTGATGTAGCTGTATAGTTTATTCTATCTGTTTTAGTAGCAGAAGGAGTCCATGTCTGACCTGTTCCGGCGATAGGAAGAACAAATGTACCTTTAGATACCACATTGCATATCTTTATACCATCTTTTTCAATGTCTACTTCTAAGTTTGGCCCCTCAGTGATGGCAGTGAATAGAATTTGAGTTAAAGCATGATTAAACACTAAGGCAACCGGTGCAGCACCCCATGCATCACCTTTAGTTGCAATTAAATTGCTAGCATACATAAAGTCATCTTGATTTGCATTTGTTGCAGATACTTCATAATTAGTAAAAGTCATACCGTCTGTACTACTATAAGTAGGTGTTACTACTCTGTTCGTATTGGCAAATGGAGCATAAGCATAAAATTTAAGAGGTTCAATTGGCCAATAGTGAAGATCTGCTGGATTCTCATAATCCCATTTGTCTGTTTTCCAACTAATCTGTACGCCTGCATTTGCTGAACCCATATAAGGGACAGTAACTGCTCCTACAAATGCGGTTACACCAAATCCTCCGGGTAAGTTGGTATTTGTTCCCGCTTGTGCTGCTTTTGTTTTACTTGTGTAGGTCGAAAAGCCTATCACATCATTTTGACTACTACTTTCTGAATTTAACACTTCGTCTTGCGAACAACCTGCCATAATCATAGCGAGCGTTGCCATTCCTAAAAATAAGTTTTTTTTCATAGTTTAAAAAATTAAAGATTAAAAATTAAAAAAATAAATCACATTTGTATTTCTACTTTCACGTCTTCCCATTCAGTCACATCAGGTTCAAACGCCCCATCTATTATTACGCCTTCGGTCTTGGGTAGTTCGATATCTAACTTCATGTCTAAAATGGTTTGTATTTCTACTTCTGTTACGTGAATCTTGTCTGTGATATCTACCGAAATAGGATATGCTTTTCCGTTTATCAAAGTGAAAAGCATATCTAGATAATACCTATTGCCTGTAACCTTAGTTGGAAGCAGTCCAAAAGTAGATAGATTATTGGTGATAGTTGCGTCTTGTGTACTTCCCTCGTCGAACTGACGGTTGTTGAGTATAAATTCGTGCGCCACAGGATTTGTTGATTTAAGTCCGGTGCCTATAAAAGTTGAAGCCGACATATTGCGAAGATAAGTGCGTGGCGCACCTTTTGCGTAACAAAGTCCCTTCACGTGTACCTTTATCTTCATGAGCGAAGTTACTCGTTGTGGCGTAGCTTTTATTTCCTTGCTTATCTGCATCTCTTTATCATTCGGTTTGTCGTAGTAATATTCAACCATTCGGGATGTTACCTCCAAGTTGTTGATTCGTGCAGTTGCCAAGGTATCCGGTTCGTATACAAACACATCTCCTTGAAATTTAGGTCTATTTTTACTTGCTTCCTTTTGGAAGGCATATGCTTCAAAGGTGTTGATGTTTTCCATCCCTCGGAATCCTATATGCTTATATTCGTTTGGTGTGTCGTTGAATATTATTAAGTCGTAGCTTCCTTGAGGTAAAAGAATAGTTCCTCCGTTAGGGTCGCTCATCGGAGGGAACACCTTGAACAGCGAACCGTCTTTGTTGTATGCCATCACGGTAGCTCCATTCGGTGTCATCTGCGATTTCTTCCAATCAATATTAACCTTAACTATTGCACGGTCGTTTGTACCATAATACAAATGGTCTCTTTGGCAAGCGGTGATTACCAAGAGCAGCATTGCAACGGATAGCAGTTGTTTAAAGTATTTCATCTCTTGCCTCCCTTCCTGCATTTAGCGTTGATGAGCCAAACTAACGAGATTTTAGCTTTAGTAGGACCAAACCATCTGTTTCTGTTTGTAGCCCAAGGATATTTCCATACTTTTACATCACCAAATTGGGTATCTCGGGTTAGTTCATATTCCTTGTAGTTAGTTTGCATATAACCTAATCCTAAAGAATATTCCATGCGTAAGTTTTTTGCTATTTTGTGAGCATAACCTGCGCTTAATCCTGCAGCTATAAAGAATTCTCCCTGCATACCCTTTTTGTTGAACGGCTGCAAATCGAACATTCCGCCACCGGCATACAATCCTGCGTTCCAACCGGTGAGTACTTCTCTGTTTGTTCTTTTGCCAAACCAATATTTACCTTCTACATTTCCGGTCAATAGCTGCATGGTTAAGCTGCTCGAATTGCTCTTCCACCATGGGAATACAATTTCGCCTGCCACACTCCAACGCTTTTTGATTGGAACTTCGATCTCTGCATTCAGTGCCGTAACAGCATCGTATAGTAGATTGGTTTTTAAAGCAAACAACGGACGGCGATACGTCTCTTTTGATTTTGTCTCCGGAATTATAGTGGGAGGAGTCTCCACTACCTTTGATATAGTATCCGGCATTATCGTTTCCGGTATCACTATTTCAGGCATCACCGTATCTGTCATTATCGTATCTGCCGTCGCTACTTCGGGCATTTTGGCCGTATGCACTATAATGGCACAAGCATTCCTAAGTTCGGGGAAGAAAACATCGGACATATACTTCCAAGCCTGTCCGTATTTTAAGTTCATCAATTGTCTTTTGCGGCTATCTATCACTCTTCCGTTTTTGTCGTAAACAAATTCGGGTGTATTGTCGAGGATAGAGAGCACCTCGTTGCGGTACAACATATTGGAATCAAACACCATTTGGCGAAGTCTATCGTAACCAATAATACAACTATCCCTTTGTATGTTAATGTTCGATAGAGATACCCGATCGCGTATATAATTTTCTATTGCCGAAATTCGTTTCTTTGCCAAACGCTTATTGAGTATGTACGAACCGGTAGGAGAAGTGGATGAAGTAAACTTAATATCTGAAATCACGATGCAGGAGTCTGTCAGTAGTTCTTCAAGACCCATAATCAAGTCGTGAAGCTCTTCTTTGTTGTTGCTGTATGAAGACTCAATAATTCCATATCCATCCCTAAAAAGTATTTTTGAAGAATACTTTTTTGTTTGGGCTGTGATTGTTGTCATCAAAAAGCAGTTAACCAAAAATATAGTGATTAAATTTCGTGTTTTCATTTCTGATATTGTACTAACAGAACGGAGCGCAATGTTAAGTTAAAAAAATAACAATCACAATTATTTTGATGTTTTTTTTTGAGAAAAATGTATCTCTGTAAATTTGGAATTTAACAGATTTGCGTATTTAATCTATTAAATTCTTTTGGAACATACAATAATTTATTTAATAATATTACTGTATATTTATCCTCTATAAATCATCATCCTATCGAACTATTGATTAATTTTGCAGCAAGTTTAGAAAGAGTTTAATTTATGGCACTAGGTTCTCGGCAAATACAGTCTCAATCGCAACAGCAAACACAAACACTTTCACCACAACAAGTGTTGGTCGTTAGGCTATTGGAATTGCCTGCTGTGGAGTTAGAAGACCGTGTGAAAGCAGAACTACTCGAGAATCCGGCTTTGGAAGAAGGCAAGGAAAGCGATGAGCCGGGCGACGAATTGGCTGATAATCAATTAGACCCTGAATTAACGGCAGACGACGAAGATTATTCTTTGGGAGATTATAGTACAGAGGATGATATACCCGATTATAAACTTCAAGATAATAATTATTCAAAAGAAACAAAAGCGGAAGAGATTCCCTTCTCGGACGCAGTTTCGTTCTATGAGATGCTGAAAGAACAGTTGGGTGAACGCGATTTAACCACTCATCAACGAGAGTTGGCGGAATATCTGATTGGCTCGTTGGATGATGATGGTTTGCTTCGCAAAAGTTTGGATAGCGTGGAAGATGAATTGGCTATCTATGCGGGCGTTGATACCGATGTGTCAGAATTGAACGAAATATTGACTATCATACAAGATTTTGATCCGGCAGGAATAGGCGCACGCAATTTACAAGAATGCCTTCTGTTGCAAATACGGCGAAAAGAAGATTCTTCGCTTAAACAGACGGAATTGGCTATTATCGAAAAGTGCTACGAAGAGTTCACTCGTAAACATATAGACAAGATTAAACAACGGCTGAACCTCTCGGACGAAGAATTCAAAGAGGCGATGAGCGAGATTACCAAACTAAATCCTCGCCCGGGCAGTTCGTTAGGCGAGTCAATAGGCCGTAACTTTCAACAAATAGTGCCCGACTTTATTGTAGAGACTTTTGAAGATGGTTCTATCGTGATGAACCTCAACAATCGGAATGTGCCGGAACTACGGATGAGCCGTTCGTTTACCGATATGCTCGAAGAACATACGAAGAACAAAGCCAATCAATCTAAAGATTCCAAGAACGCCATGTTGTTTCTTAAACAAAAGATGGATGCCGCACAGGGATTTATTGATGCGGTGAAGCAACGGCAAAACACATTGATTACTACCATGCAGGCAATTATCAATCTTCAACGTCCTTTCTTTTTGGAAGGCGACGAGATGCTGATACGTCCCATGATACTCAAAGATGTAGCCGAACGCACAGGATTGGATATCTCCACTATCTCACGGGTAAGTAACAGCAAATATGTGCAAACAAACTACGGCATCTATTCGCTGAAATCTTTCTTTGGTAAAGATTGCACTACCAACGATGGCGAGGAACTGTCGATGCGTGAAATTCGGAAAATATTGCAAGAATGTATTGACGCAGAAAACAAAGAAAAGCCCTTGACGGATGATGAACTCGCTACTATATTAAAAGAAAAAGGATACCCTATTGCTCGCCGTACTGTGGCGAAGTACAGACAACAGCTTCACCTTCCGGTGGCACGACTAAGAAAATGATCAATATGAACAACGAAAGATTAATAAAAGCAGCACGCATTATTTCAGGAATATTTAATCCCTTTCTCATTCCCTTTGGCGGGTTCTTGATTCTGTTCCTCTTCTCTTATCTGAGTATAATGCCTTTGGAATATAAGCTCATTGTGTTGGGAGTGGTATATTGCTTTACCATACTTACGCCAATGCTCACCATCTTCCTCTTTCAAAAATTAAATGGTTGGGGATTGAAAGACTTAAGCGATAGAAAGAAACGTTTTGTACCTTATACACTTACTATCATGGCATACGTCTTTTGCTTGATGATGATGTATAAGCTCAATCTTCCCCGCTATATGTCCGGCATCATTGTTGCCACGCTGATAGCAATGATTGTTTGCATCATCGTGAACCTAAAATGGAAAGTGAGTGAACACATGACCGGAATGGGAGGCGTAGTAGGCGGATTGATTTCTTTTAGCCTCATCTTTGGCTATAATCCGGTGGGGTGGCTTTGCCTTTCCATCTTGGTAGCCGGAGCATTGGGCACATCGCGTATAGTAGTGAAACAGCATAGCTTGGGACAAGTATTGATAGGCTTTGTTATCGGATTGGTTTGTTCAATAGCCGGCATCTTGTTTATCTAATATATATCTTGTATATTTGTAGTAAGTTTTTTTAGAATATAAATCCTATAAATTTTAATAGTATGAATTTCCCCGAAAATTTAAAGTACACTAGCGAACACGAATGGATTCGTTTAGAGAATGAAGTCGCCTACGTGGGTATCACTGATTATGCACAAGGGCAATTAGGAGATATCGTTTTTGTAGATATTCCTACGGTGGGCGAATCGCTAGACAAAGACGAGGTGTTCGGCACGATAGAAGTAGTGAAAACAATATCCGACTTGTTTCTTCCGGTAGCCGGAGAAGTGCTAGAAGTGAACGCAGCATTAGAAGACCAACCGGAACTAGTGAATACCGACCCTTATGGCAAAGGTTGGATTATTAAACTAAAACCTGTAGAAACGGAAGACCTAGAGAATCTTCTCGATGCTAAGGCCTATAAAAAGGTAATTAATCAGTAATAAAATAGAAAAATGAATCCTATTGTTAGTATTATAATGGGTAGCACTTCCGACCTTCCCGTAATGGAGAAGGCGGCTAAGTTGCTTAACGACTTACAAGTGCCATTCGAAATGAACGCACTTTCGGCACACCGTACTCCAGAAGCAGTGGAAGAGTTCTCGAAGAACGCTAAAAACAAAGGTATCAAAGTAATTATTGCGGCGGCAGGCATGGCAGCACATTTGCCGGGAGTGATTGCCGCTTCTACCACATTGCCCGTGATAGGAGTTCCTATCAAATCGACGTTGGAAGGAATGGACGCTTTGCTGGCTATCGTACAAATGCCTCCGGGAATACCTGTGGCTACGGTTGGCATCAACGGCGCACTAAATGCAGCTATCTTAGCCGTACAAATGTTGTCGTTGAACGACAAAGATTTGGAAGCTAAATTTGCGGACTATAAAGAAAGCTTGAAGAAGAAAATAGTGAAAGCTAACGAAGAACTAAAGGAAGTAAAGTACGATTATAAAACAAACTAATGGATTATTTTAATTACTCCCGCAGAGAGACCGGAGTTGTGAACGTAGGCAGTTGTCCTTTAGGAGGAAAATATCCTATTCGGGTGCAATCGATGACAAATACCTCAACGATGGATACCGAAGCTTGTGTAGCACAAGCAAAACGTATCGTAGATGCAGGAGGAGAATATGTGCGACTTACGGCACAGGGAGTGAAAGAGGCAGAAAACTTAAAGAACATAAACATCGGTTTGCGTTCGCAAGGATATAATGTCCCATTGGTTGCAGATATACATTTTAATCCCAGAGTAGCGGATGTGGCTGCTCTCTATGCCGAAAAGGTACGAATCAATCCGGGTAATTATGTGGATGTGGCACGTACCTTTAAGCAATTGGAATATACCGACGAAGAATATGCGGCAGAGCTACGAAAAATTCGCGACCGCTTTGTTCCTTTCTTAACTATCTGTAAAGAGAACTATACCGCTATTCGTATAGGAGTGAACCACGGTTCGTTATCCGACCGTATCATGTCCCGCTATGGCGATACACCGGAAGGTATGGTAGAGTCGTGCATGGAATTTCTCCGTGTCTGTGTAGAAGAAAACTTCCATGATGTGGTGATTTCTATCAAGGCTTCCAACACGGTGGTGATGGTGAAAACCGTTCGCCTATTGGTAGATGTGATGGAAAGAGAAGGTATGAATTTTCCATTGCATCTGGGCGTAACCGAGGCCGGAGATGGAGAAGACGGACGTATCAAGTCGGCTCTGGGCATCGGTGCTTTATTGGCAGATGGCTTAGGCGATACCGTAAGAGTCTCTCTAAGCGAAGATCCCGAAAAAGAGATTCCGGTAGCAAAGAAGTTAGTCGATTACGTTATTTCTCGTGCCGACCATCCTTATATTCCCGGAATGGAAGCTGCGGAATTCAATTATCTTTCGCCCATCCGCCGACAAACTTATTCGGTGATGAATATTGGTGGCGAGCAGTTGCCGGTGGTGATTGCCGATAGAATGGACGAAGATTGGGAAAAAGAACGTTCTGCTTTTACGCCAGATTATATCTATGCAGGCAATCAACTTCCCGAGCAACGTTTGAGTGGGGTGAAGTATATTTTGGACGCAACAGCATGGACGGGAGAACCTAACACCTATCCGGCATTTAACTACGAGCAAGAAGAAGAAATGAAATCGTGTACTGCTGCGTTGAAATTCTTTTTTACCACTTACATGATGCTCTCCGATGAGGTTATCGACTACTTGAAGACCGCTCGTAATGTGGTGGTAATTTCTCAAAGTAATCATCCTAACCGATTGGGAGAACACCGAGCATTAGTACATCAATTGATGGCAGAAAACTGTTCTACACCGGTCATCTTCTTTCAGCACTATGCCGAAAACGAAGCCGAAAACTTGCAAATAAAAGCTGCTGCCGATATGGGCGCACTCATTTTTGACGGTTTTTGCGATGGAATCTATTTGTTCAATCAAGGAACACTTGCACATACGGTAATAGATGCCACAGCTTTTGGCATTTTGCAAGCAGGACGCATTCGTACCAGTAAGACAGAGTACATCTCTTGTCCGGGCTGCGGACGAACATTGTTTGATTTGCAAACAACCATTGCCCGCATTAAAGCAGCCACTTCTCATCTCAAAGGTTTAAAAATAGGTATTATGGGTTGCATCGTTAACGGACCGGGTGAAATGGCAGATGCCGATTATGGTTACGTAGGAGCAGGGCGTGGCAAGGTGAGCTTGTACAAAAAGAAAGTTTGCATAGAAAAGAATATCCCCGAAGCCGAAGCCGTAGATAAGTTAATAGCATTCATAAAAGCCTCTCTTTAGGAGGCTTTTATCTTGTAAGCGATAATTTCAAGCTCACTCCAAAGTCGGAATTTGATACCGGATAAGAAGCCGAAGAGATGAGCGGAGTGTTCGATTGATAATCGTAGTAAAGACGAATGGTGAGTAGGCGACTAAAAGTATAGTCAGCCGAACATGATATTTTAAATGCACGATTGCCGCTCGTTGCTTGATTGTTTAACGACTGTATATCCCGACGGAGTGCAGATTGATTACGAAGCGAGAAGTCACCCCGAAGATTAAGGTCGTTGCTAATTGGTTGCATTTTCCCTTTTCCTTTCTTCCCCTTGTCGTTGTTGCCGCTTCCAAAGAGTTTGAAGTCTACAATCTTATAACCCAAGCCGATTACAAAATCTTTAGACTCCGATTCAACAATTTGATTAGCAGCCATGCTCAGATTTAAGACGCGGGTAGTCTTGTATTCCACTTTAGCAGTCATATTGTTCTTGAACGTCATGTCTACACCCAATAGGGGTGAGAATTGCTCGTTGATGGATACAGCACTCACATCGAACATACTCGAGGGAATAGGATTTCCCGTCTGCACATTTTCTACAAACCCTAAATTGCCCATAAAACTCATAAAACTTTGATAAGTGTTGTACGAGCCTACCGAATAGATGCTTCGATAAGCATGACTGAGTCGGAAACTCTTAAAATACTTTTTGAACAAATCAAAATTGCTTAGTCCGTCGTAGGTGATTTTCCAATTAGGCATCATCGAAAGTAAGTTCGGGAAGAAGTTTAAAGAGGAACTTCCGGCATCTCTACCCGTATAAGCAGCAAGGAAAGCGGGAATCATTACGTCGGGCGAATACTTATCTATGGTTCCGTTTGCCACATCAAAAGGTTTGCCGGCTAGATTGTTGCCTGCTCCTTGTGGGTAAACAGCATTTGCATATTGTGCTTCTACTCTTCGCTGAACAGCATCCAAATTATTCACAAACTTGTTGAACGTCTTAGATTGATAGCCGTTACTTGATTTAGACTTGTCGAACGAGCTTCCTATACTAATCACTGTCATAGAGAAATTTCCACTTCTAGTTTCGGGCATACCATCAAACATATATTGAATGCTACGCGATTTGTTTACTGTCCGACTAGCATTTAAATCAATCTTAAAGTCCTTGAAAGGCTCTAATAAAACTCGTACTTGCAAGTCTTCCATTGCATTAGTCAAAGCAGGATTGATTATAGAGTCATTGTTGATGAGCCAATTGTTTCGTGCTGCTTTATTGATGTAGTTATCGTTTTGCATTCCAAAAGCGAAATCCAATCCCGGCGCAAATACCCCTCCATTCTTTTTTTGTCCCAACATATCGCCTACTTCCGGTAAAAATCCGGGAAGGGTAGTTGCATAAGTGTTACGGTAGCTAACACTGATATTTCGTACCAACATGGCGAAACGAGTAGCGTGCTGCATTACTTTGTACCACGTCTGTTCTTCAGGTTTTGGTCCGGGCAATATGCTTACTTTTATCTTTATAGAATCTCTATTTTCAATGCGGATATTGTTTTTGTCTGTTATTTTGTACTTGATAGCATATCGTCTTCCCTCGGCGGTGAGTGCTGTCACTTTCAATTTCTTTGAACCTAGAAAGTGAGCAAGTGTCACAATAGTATCACTTTTTAATTGCACTTCCTTTTCAAACTTCTTTGGCTTGTTTATTGGCTTATCGGCATTCTTTCTATTGTTGCCTGCAAACTTTCGGTTGATAGCTTTCAAAAAAATCGACTTATTGTAAAGTGATTCCATGTTCAACTTTCCATTTATGTCGAACGAACGTTGGTTGGCAATTGTATTTCCCATAGAGCTACCATCGGTGAGCGATGCGCCTCTATTCCAATTATAGGAAGAAGAGAACTTGCTATCGGCAGTAATCCAATCTAAAAGATGCATTTTGTTGAATGGAAATTGATAGCTGGCATTAAAAGTCTGTTGATAATCTATCGGTCGTCCAAAGTGTAAGAAACTTGTTTTAACAGAATCTTTCCAAGCAGAATATTCGTCGGGATAGAGATTTTTGTTCACAGCACCATAAGGTTCTTCGATCTCGGCGTGAGTGGCAGAGGTGAAGTTTAGACGGAGGTTCTTTGTTAAGTCCCAACGTAGAGCAAAGTCGCGATTCCACAAGAACTCTTTGGCAAACGAAAGAGGTAGCTTCGAATCGCCATAAGGATTGTTGAGGTCGCGCAATTGCAATTCATAGTAGTGTCGGGCAATGTCGGTGTTGAACGCAATGCTTTGTGGTAATAAATTAAGATTAAATTCTTTGATGAATAACAGCCATTTCGATTTACTCTTTATCTTCTTGAATGGTTCCCATGGTTTCAATATAGGAGAGTAAGTGTAGCCAAAGTTTCCTCGCCAATCTTGTTCGGATTCCCATTTGGTTGAGTTCCCTTGATTATATTTCTTTGTATAAGAATACCCTAGAGTAAAGTTGGCAGGGTCGTAAGGCATTGGGTTCTTACTGGCGATGTCTACCCTTAAATTACTTAAACTAAAGTTTCGGTAGGTAGTCAGCTCCTGCGTAATGCTTCGTATAGAGTCTTTTTCGTGTTTCGTAGCATATGTGTCGAGAGCATCTTTTAATAGAATGTCTTGGTCTAAAGGATTGTATTTTGGACTAGTGAGTTCTTTGGAATACGAGAAATAAATGGGCGCATTTACTTTGGCTTTATCAGGAAAGAACTTTCCTAACTCAAAGCTTGTGGTAAAGTTATATTGGTAGTAGTCATCTAATCGTCGTTCATTAACACTTTGCTCTAAACCACCAAATCCGGATGTCTCTACGTGACCACCGAGGTTTACGCTTCCCAAATCGGACAGTTGCACATTTAAATTACCTTGTGCTGCCCAACCACCTTCTTCGTTGAACTCTGTTAGTCGAAGTTCGTTGATCCATACTTCGGCAGACTTCATGGTGTGGGAGTTATTGCGTACACCAATCATTATTGTTTTCAC
>JAVVPX010000020.1:20110-28940 GCA_036655555.1 Bacteroidaceae bacterium
CCGCCAAACTCGGATTACCAATAATACTTATTTTGTTCGATGGCTTTTGAGGGTCATAGGCATAAAATACCTTTCCATAACTTACGTCTGTTCCCGGTTGGTTTTTAGCTGTGTTTCTTTGCTTCTTTAAATTGGTAAATACCGAGAAAGCAATGTCGAGCATATTGGCTTGTGGCCATACAGCTTGGCAACCGCTAAGAGATTGACCATCGTATCTACCATGAGGAGTAAGTTTTAGCGGAATCTCGTATTCGTAATAATTGTTTTTATAATCCGAGCCTAAACGAATGAACACAGATACTTGGTCGTCTTTAAGTTCCTTGTTGTCATCAATAAGCTTTTCGCCATGTACAAACATTTGCAAACGTTTGTATTGTCGCATATCCATGCCTGAATTTTTGTAGACGGCTCTTGCATCACCCATGGCAAGGTCTTTGACGGTAATGCTCATAGCTTGTTCATTAGCTTGACGAAGTTGAGGCTGACTAGGGTCTATCACTCGAGAAATGCCCGGAGGAAGTACATAGTTTACCGGCTCTTTATCGCTGTTTTCCTCTATGTTTACCGCCGAAATATCTACTTTCCCGCTTAGCGTAGGCGCAGCTTGTTGCGTGCTATACAAAGCTTGGTCGTAAGTACGCCACTCACCTCGTATCAGCTCCATGGTAGCAAAGCGCAAAACAATAGGTTGTTCAAAGCCGGTAAGGAACATTCTCATAAAACGAATGGACTTGAAGTCTTTGATAGAACCCACCGCCTGCTCATATTCTTTAATAGGAATTTTGAACTGATACCAATCTACTTTTTCCGATTTTCCGTTACGAAGTCTGACGTTGGCTGTACGTTTGTTGGTGATATAATTACTTCCCACCTTCATATCCTCGGGAGTAATCTTTATCTTGTATTGGAAATATTTCTCAAACTCGTTCAGCGTATTATCTTGGTTGATGTCTTCTACATCAGGACTTGTTTTGGAAGAGATGTCGTACTTTTCGGGTGAATCTTCGGACGCAGTAGAGTTACCTTCCGTATTGTTGAAATACTTATAACGTTCGAGAATGCTAAGTTCTTGCGCATCGTAATCCGAACCACGGTAATAATGATAAGTATCTGCTGCCGGGTCTTGGTCGAACTTGTTGAAAATGTCGGGAATAACGATTGGCTTAATTTTATTAAGGTAGTCGCTGTAAGTCTTGAAGCTGCGTTCTTCCTCCGACGAAAGTCCGTTTAAACCCACATCTTGTCTTTTTCTTGCTCCTTTGCTATTATCGAAGGCATAGACGATGCTACGGTCTTTGGGAACACGTCCCCAAACAGTTTCTTCTACCTTGTTGAGATTTCCATCGATAGGCATTCCATTTTCAAAGAACTTCTTTCCGTCCTTGAGTATATCTTCCGATACCTCTCCTAAGTTGATGTAGAAATCACCTCCTTGACGGCGAGTATCTTTGGGTTCGTAGATAAAAGGATCGAGCATCCAGAACTCAATATATTCAATGTTTGCAGCTTCGAAATCACTTGTATCTAATTTACGCATCATACCTCCCCATCGTTTTGACGGATTGGTTAACTTGCCTTCGGGTGTTAAGCTTGGATCTAGATTATAAGGACCGCGTTCGTCGGGATAATAAGCTAAGTTGAGAATAGAAAGCGTGGTTGACTCTCCATAAGTAGCTTCTTTGTTTGGGAAAATCTCTTGCTCTAAGACTTCACGGACATAATGATTCGATAATTGTTCGAGGTCATTGCGTATACTCCCGGGTGTGAGTGAAGAATTTTTTCGGGTAAATAAAGGGTCGATGTAGAACCAACTCAATAGAGCACGATCCATTCCATACTTGATGTCGTTGGATACATTAGTATTAGGAAATAAAGGATTGTTCTTATTGTAAGGAGCACTTGAAAGCATCCAATAAGAAGGTTGACGAATGTCAATTCCTGTTTTGGCAGATTCAAAGTCATCGATATACGAAGCATTGTCCTGAATACCTTTGGCATGACCGGCTATTAATTGCGCAAACTCTGCTGTGAGACTGATGTTGGAAGGTTGAGAAACATTGATAAACGGTATCTTATCGATGGCGTTAGTGAGCCATTGCGATTCTTTCTTCCAAGCAGTATTCAAGCCCCACAAGGTATTGGAAATAGGTTCGTCGCCCATGTTGACTTTAGTAGTCATCGGCTTTTCTTTCAAGTGCATGATGGTACCACCTACTTGAAAGTCCTTGCTGAAGTCGTAGGTGAAGTTCATCCCTATCATCGTCTTTCGCTGCATACTAAAAGTAGAGTTGTTCTCTAAATTCACGCTGATGGGTGTGCCTGCATCAATGATACTCTGATTGAGAATGTTTACGGTTCCCATTGTATAATCTACGGTATAATCGCTATTTTCCACCAAAGTGACTCCGCCCGCAGTTACCTTTACCGAGCCCACAGGTACGTTCATTGCTTCTAATCTAATTTCTGATCCCGAAGAAGCCTTATATTGTCCTTTGAGTTTGAATTTATTCTTTTCCGCAATTTGTTTAGCCACAGTTTTGGTCGAATCGTATAACTCTTGATACACATATTTATCGGCAATAGCATCGTTGCCGAAAGCTTTGCGCAGATGAGAACCAAAGGGCTCAATTACCGGAAAGATTATCTTTCCATTTTGTGAGATAACCGTATAACCCTCCACATAATCAAAAAATCCATTAGGGTTCGGTTGATTCTTAGAATCCAAGCGGTCTAGGTTCATAACTCGAAGCAAAATCTTTTTATCAATCTTTCCTGCCGGGATATAGTTGAGATAAACCCCCGTTGTATCACTTTGGAAGAGAATATCCAAACGAAACTTATCGCTCTGTATTTGGTAAGCATTGAGTGAATAAACATTCTTCATCATCAAGTTCCAACAGCCACTAGCAGGTGAGTTAGAAGTATTTTTCAATAACTTTAAGAATAAAGCCGATTCGGTAGCTTTGATATCTGATGAAAATTCTCCAACTTGATAGCGCTTGCCTCCTTTGGTATATTCAAACGCAACGGCTAGTACCTCGTCGGGCTGCAATACCTGTTTGAGCGAAATATATCCTAGAGTTCCATTCAAGGTATATTCCGAAGAGGTTAATAAGCGTGCACTTTCTATTTTTTCGTAATCGATGCCACCTTCTATTCCGGGAATACCATCCATCTCTGTATTTACCAAATTAATGTTTCGTGCATTTGGATGTTGATTCACCATTTCGTTATAAAGCGTGTTGGCACTATTGATAGGCTCTTTTTCAAATCCAATGCCTTGCCAATGAGAATTGCTGATATGCTTGTTCTCTGCTAAGTCGGTGAAAGCAACAATGTTGCGCGGATTATCGTAATTACCTCGTTTGTTGGTAATCCACACTTCTATTCGATTGATAGTAATACCCGACGCAATGTTGGGTAACTGCGTCATACTTTTGTCATAGTTATCGCGAAAATAGTGAGCTAGGAAGAAATGTCGATTTTCATCGTAATTGTCTGCTGTTATTTCGAAGTCGGTAGTTTGTGCACCTCCTTTGGAAGTGACAGTCTTAGATTCTGATTCCTGTTGCGAAACTACAGTTTGTAACTTTAGTTTGCCAAATTGTAAATCAGCCCGAATACCAAACAACGAAGTAGCCCCCCTAATAAGCGAACTATTGGTAGGCATACTTACATTTCCGGCTTCCAATAACTTGACAATTTCATCTTCTTTGCCTTCGTACTTCAATTTCACCTTTTTGGTATCGAAGTCGAGTGTAGCATCGGTGTTGTAGTTTAAGTTCATGTTTACCTTATCGCCTACCTTTCCGTTAACATTGATGTTTATCTTTTCGTCAAAATCAAAGCCCAATGTCTTACGGCTACGCGCCGGTAGAGAAGGATTGTTGATATTGTTGTATTTTCCTCCAAAACTTAGTTCGGCACTACCTTGTGTCTTTATCTGCACACCACCCGGACCGAATATTTTTTCGGCAGGACCAATATCGAACTTCATATCCGAGAAACTAAATTTATCAGGATTCTTACCGAAAGCCTCTGCGTTCTTTGCCCGATAATAAGCGGCTAAAGACTGTTTCATACTCCAACTTGCATATTCTTCGGGAGTGAGGTGTATAGGTACATTTACATAATCGCTTCCTGCTTTTGTGCCTATCTTATAAGAATTTCCTTTTTCGTCGTACTCTACTTCCGTTTTAATATTTTCAGGAGTTTTGAGGTCGGCAGGGGAGCTTTGTATATCTTCTAAAGTTTCCGGCGCAGTCTTTCTTACAGAATATCGTGGTTTGATGGTATCTCCTTTTGCAGAGGAATAAGAAATGGATTCCGTGTTCTCGATAAAAGCCAAAGAACTACCGCCGATAGCCGCAATAGCGTGAACGCTGCAAACTGTCAGTAAGAGGTAGATTGATTTCTTTAGCAAACTCTTCATTGAACGAATCTAAGATTAAAGTCTCTTTAACGCTAGCTTAATAACTTGTTCCACCGGTGCGTCCACTTGTTCTTTTAAGATGGAGATGACTACTTTTTGCGAGGCTACGGTATTGAACCCAAGCATAGTAAGAGCGGCTACGGCTTCGTCTTGTATCTCTGAATTTTGAGTAGAGAAACTGCCTAGAGCTGTATTATCAGTCATCTTTATTTTATCTTTCAGATCGATAATTACTCGCTGTGCCGTCTTTAATCCAATCCCTTTTACTGTTTTCAACATAGTGGCATTTTCGGAACTTATCACATTGCATAATTCACTCGGACTAAGAGCCGAAAGAATCATTCGTGCCGTGTTACCACCTATTCCCGATACTGATATAAGAAGTAAAAAAAGTTCTCGTTCTTGCTTGTTGGCAAATCCATAAAGTACGTAAGCATCTTCGCGAATTGCTTCGTAAATATATAGTTTACAACTACTTAAATTTTGTATGGCGGAATAGGTGTTTAATGATATATTAACGAAATACCCCAGCCCGTTGCAATCAATCACCGTGGAGGCAGGAGTAATCTCGGTGATATTCCCCTTTATATATTCTATCATTCTATTTATTTTGTTTGCAAAAGTACGCATTTATTAGCTTAAAAGCCAATGTCTGTCCCATAGAAACGTAGATAACTACTTGTTTATTGCTTTAAAGGAAATATACAAACGTTATTTTTTTAATATATTAGGTGCAACGCTAAGAGATTCTAATTCGAAATGATTATTTTTGCCACGGAAACAAAGAAATATGTCAAACTAAACGGATAAAACAGATGAAAAAAGTAAGAGCAGCCATCGTAGGATATGGTAATATTGGTAAATACGTATTAGAAGCATTTCAGTCGGCTCCCGATTTCGAAATAGCAGGAGTAGTTCGTAGAGCAGGGGCAGACAATAAGCCCAAAGAACTAAATGACTATCCGGTAGTAAAAGACATTAAAGAGTTGAAGGATGTGGATGTAGCTGTGTTGTCTACTCCAACTCGTAGCGTAGAGAAATACGCAAAAGAAATTCTAGCTATGGGCATTCATACGGTAGACAGTTTTGATATTCATACCGGGATAGTTGACCTTCGTCGTGAATTGGGGGAAGTGGCAAAAGAACATAACACGGTTGCTATTATTTCGGCAGGCTGGGATCCGGGAAGCGATTCGGTAATACGCACGCTTTTGCAGGCAATTGCACCTAAAGGCATTACTTATACAAACTTTGGACCGGGCATGAGCATGGGACATACGGTTGCAGTAAAAGCTATTGATGGAGTTGAGGCCGCTTTGTCTATGACAATTCCTATTGGAACAAGCATTCATCGCAGAATGGTATATATAGAACTAAAGGATGGATATAAGTTCGATGAGGTGGCTGCCGCTATCAAATCGGATGCCTACTTTGCCAAAGATGAAACTCACGTTACTCAAGTATCGTCCGTAGATGAGTTGTTGGATATGGGACATGGGGTAAACTTAATACGTAAGGGAGTTTCGGGTAAAACACAAAATCAACTGTTTGAGTTCAATATGAAGATAAATAATCCTGCCCTTACCGGTCAAGTGCTAGTTTGCGCTGCTCGTGCTTCGATGAAACAACGCCCGGGCTGCTACACGTTGATAGAAATTCCGGTTATTGACTTGCTAGAAGGTGAACGCGAAGACTTAATTGCTCACTTGGTATAAATTAACACACACAGACACAATGCTTTCATTCATAACGTGGGATGTAGATCCTACTCTCTTTTCAATTGCCGGACGAGATATTCGATGGTACGGCTTAATGTGGGGACTAGGTTTCTTAGTGGGTTACGAAATGATAAGCCGCCTATTTAAGTACGAGAAACATCCCGATAGTTGGGCTGACAAACTTTTTATTTATACTATCATCAGTTCTGTGATTGGAGCTAGATTGGGACATTGTTTTTTCTATGCTTGGGACTATTATAGTATTCATCCGATAGAAATATTTAAGATATGGGAAGGTGGGTTAGCAAGTCATGGAGGCGTGTTTGCATTAATAATCACTTTAGTATTTTATTCTCGAAAAGTCACTCGACAGAGTGTTTGGTGGCTTTTTGATAGAATGATTCCGGCTATAGCTGTGGCTTGCGCTTGCATTCGCTTTGGCAATTTAATGAATTCCGAAATATTTGGTTTTCCAACCAATATGCCGTGGGGATTTAAGTTTGTACGCTCTTCGGAATGGATACGCGATTACAACGGATTCCCTTGTCATCCTACTCAAATCTATGAGATGATTTATTGTTTAGTGGCTTTGGCTGTGTCGTTACTTATGTATTGGAAATTACATTTACAATCTCGTGTAGGATTGATTACGGGAGTGAGTTTACTAATATTCTTTGGCTCTCGTTTTGGCTTGGAATTTCTAAAAAATCCACAAGTCGCCGCAGAAACAAGTATGACGTTTAATTTGGGTCAATGGCTTAGTGTACCACTCATCTTATTAGGAATATACTTAATAGTACGAGCCTGTGTTCGCAAGCCGCAATAGAAAATAGTTAAAGAACAAGCTTTCTTGTAGACATATAAGTATTCGTTCCAAAATGGCTGTATCTTCGTTCTTTTCGTTAACTTTGCAAACGTTATGAACATTACTTATATATTATACAGATGGCAGACGATAAAAAGATTATTTTTTCGATGGTTGGGGTTAGTAAAACCTTTCAGCCGAACAAACAAGTACTTAAAAACATCTACCTATCCTTCTTTTACGGAGCTAAAATAGGTATTATCGGTTTAAATGGTTCGGGAAAGTCTACTTTGATGAAGATTATTGCCGGATTAGAGAAATCGTATCAAGGAGAAGTCGTTTTCTCTCCGGGTTATTCTGTGGGTTATCTAGCTCAAGAGCCACACTTAGATGATACAAAAACAGTAAAAGAAGTTGTAATGGAAGGCGTTCAGCCTATAGTGGATGCTTTGGCTGAATACGAAGAAATCAATTTAAAGTTCGGAGAACCGGAATATTACGAAAATCAGGATAAAATGGATAAGCTCTTTGTTCGTCAAGGAGAGCTACAAGATATGATTGATGCTACCGACGCGTGGAACTTAGACAGCAAACTCGAACGAGCAATGGATGCTCTTCGTTGTCCGGAACCCGATCAATCGGTTAAGAATCTTTCCGGTGGAGAACGTCGACGAGTAGCATTATGCCGTTTATTACTTCAGAAACCGGATGTATTGTTACTAGATGAGCCTACCAACCATTTAGATGCGGAATCTATTGATTGGTTGGAGCAACATTTACAACAATATGAGGGAACAGTAATTGCTGTTACTCACGACCGTTATTTCCTTGACCACGTAGCCGGATGGATTTTGGAACTCGACCGCGGAGAGGGTATTCCTTGGAAAGGAAACTATTCATCATGGTTGGAACAGAAAACCAAGCGTATGCAGATGGAAGAAAAAACAGCCAGTAAGCGAAGGAAGACCTTGGAACGAGAGTTGGATTGGATACGTCTTGCGCCCAAAGCTCGTCAAGCAAAGGGAAAAGCCCGTTTGAATTCTTACGATCGATTGCTCAATGAGGATCAAAAAGAGAAAGAAGAAAAGTTGGAAATCTTTATTCCCAATGGTCCACGCTTAGGAAATAAAGTGATTGAAGCGAAAGAAGTAGCAAAAGCTTATGGAGAAAAGTTGCTCTTTGATAATCTCAACTTTATGCTTCCTCCTAACGGGATAGTAGGAGTGATAGGACCTAATGGTGCCGGTAAAACAACTCTTTTTCGTCTTATCATGGAAATGGAGAAAGCCGATAAAGGAACTTTTGAAGTAGGTGAAACAGTTAAAGTGGCTTATGTAGACCAGCAACACAAAAGTATAGACTCTAATAAAAGTGTTTACCAAGTAATATCGGGTGGTAATGAATTGATGAAGATGGGCGGACGGGATATTAACGCACGCGCTTATCTATCCAGATTTAACTTTGCCGGTTCCGATCAAGAAAAGCTTTGCGGTGTACTTTCCGGTGGAGAGCGTAATAGATTACATTTAGCAATGGCACTAAAAGAAGAAGGTAATGTACTTCTTTTGGATGAGCCAACCAATGATATAGATGTGAATACACTCCGAGCTTTAGAAGAAGGATTGGAAGAGTTTGCCGGTTGTGCCGTTGTTATTTCTCACGACCGTTGGTTCTTAGATAGAATCTGTACCCATATATTAGCCTTTGAGGGTAACTCTGAAGTCTTCTTTTTTGAAGGTTCATATTCAGAATATGAAGAAAACAAGATGAAACGTCTTGGCAATGAAGAACCCAAACGAGTGAGATATCGGAAATTGATGGATAATTAGTCCTTATTTCTCAATAGAAAGAGCTCCTATAAATTAACTTTATAGG
>JAVVPX010000021.1:0-28419 GCA_036655555.1 Bacteroidaceae bacterium
GAAGTTATTGTATATATAAATATACATAAAGTAAAGAATAAACAAGCATAAAAACGGACATTAATTTCTGTAATCGTACAATCTAGGCGTTAATTAGTTGGAAATCCCTATTCTCAACGCGTTTGCACGCACAAGAGAAACAAAGATAAAACATCGAACGAATTAGAGGTGGTGTTTGATTTCAGTTCGATGAGTGAAATGATGAGCTCAGAAAGCAGTTAACGACACCAAATAAAGAAAATGTCAAAGTGAAGTACTTTATAACAGATGAAGATAAAGTCCGCTCGATGTAAAATACATCGCCCCGACTATTGCGAGCCGGGGCGGATTTGGTACGAGCCGCCCGAAGCGTGACACATCCCTGTTCTCATCGCTGAGACATGATACAAATATATAGATGCGTTATTTAATTATCAGGTATGAACGCAAAAGATTTTGCAAAAACTCTTATTCCGCAAACGCTTAAGGATATAAAGGTTGAATTGGACGAGGAATTTGACCCTAATTATCGTCTTTATGATGTCCGTTCATTTTTTTTCCTTCTTAATTTCTTTGCTAATTTATCTATAAATCAACGAATTTTAGTTTGCAGATTAATATTCATTACTTTTTTGAGTTATCCTACGCAATCTCTCAACTCTTTATAAAATTTATCCCACGCATCACAAAATGCTTGCATAGAAGGAAAAAGTAAATTAGCACCTGCATCCGATAGTACTTTATTATCTAGTGGACCGGTATTGACTCCTATAGTAAATATTCCTGCTGCCACACCTGCTGCCACGCCGAGAGGAGCATTTTCTATCACGATGGCTTCATTTGCTTTTAGTTTACCTTTGCTTAATGCCATTAAATAAGGCTCAGGGTTAGGCTTGCCATATTTTACGTCTGCTGCTGTTATCATAAGTTCGGGGCAAAAGATGTTTGGGAAATTTGTAGATAGCCGGTTAAGCAATGAGGCCTGTCCCGAACCGGTTACAATCATAGGAAATAGTTTGTCATTCTTAATTTTGTGAAGTACTTCTAAGGCTCCCGGCATTCTTTCTGCTTGTGGATAAGTGTTAAATTCTATCGTTTTCTCTTTATATATAGCTTGAATTTCTTCTTCGGTAGCTTCTCTACCCAATTGCCGTTGGCAAACAATATTAATAGTTCCGGCACCCGTACGTCCTTCGTGGAGATACGCTTCTTTTTCACTTAGATGTAGTCCATGGTTTCCCATTGTTTTATGCCACGACTTAGCGTGATAAGGCATCGAGTTGAACAGAACACCATCCATATCGAAAAGAACAGATTTGAGTGAAAGAGAAGGATAATTATGAAGCTTTAAATAATGATTGATAGCCGATTGGAACATGTTGCTGATTCTTTTATTTTGGACACAAAGGTACTAATTAGTATCTAAAAAAAGAACATTCCTTTTGTTATTAAAATATTTAAGCTACATTTGCACCGATTCCGATCTTTATTTAATATGATTCAATGAAAAATATATTGCTGCCATTAATATTATTCTCCTTATTAATTATCTCGTGCGATGATGAGCAGGGAGATGCTCCAATTATTGATGTAGAGGAAATTCATGTAAATTCAGATATAATGAAAGGTAATTCAATCCTTCTGCATAAAGGTGATACAGTTGATTTGTATGTTACTTATCGGGCAGCAGCGCGTACAACTTTATCAGCATCCAGTACAAGAGTGGAGTGTGCCGGAAAAGTAAAAGACAATGGTTTCGATACTTCTGTCCTTTTTTATTTAGAAAAAGATGTGAGCAAGAGCAGTATAGGCTCTAATTTATCTGACTGTGCACTCCGATTCGCCGATGGAGTTAATAATACTCCAGTTATTCTGCGTACCATACTAAAAGATCCAATTGCCAATGAATTTAAGTTTCAACTCTATCTGAGCACCGATGATGCAGGCACAAAGAAAGAGATTGAGTTCGAAATAGGAGAGATTGAAACAGAGAATTAACGATTCGTATAAAACTTTCCTTTTGTAGTGCGCAATTAAAATAATAGAAGAATGAAATATTATGCAAACTTTTTCTTACTCCTTTTTTTATGCGGACATTTATATGCTCAGAAGATAAATAATCTTCCGGAATTAAAAAAACATTCTTCGAATAGCCTTTTTAGCCGGTTGGGTAAAGCGATTAAAACACCTGCCTTTGAATCGAAAGGTTATTGGGTGTGGGGGAGTTCTGTTGTTAAAGGAGAAGATAATCTATATCATATGTTTGTTTCTCGCTTTCCAAAGACATTACCTTTTCATCCCGGTTGGATGGTAGCTTCCGAAATTGTTCATGCAGTCTCCTCTGTACCTCAAGGGCCTTATCAGTTTAGTGATGTTGCTTTAAGCGATCGCGGTGCACAATATTGGGATGGAAAATCGTCTCATAATCCTCGCATATTAAAGCATAATCACAAATACTACCTTATTTATATGGGCTCAACTCATCCTTTTGATAATCCAAAGGGTGGGCAATTAACGCTCGATAGTCCTTGGTGTACTATTGGACGTGCAAATAAGCGTGTAGGATTAGCTATTGCCGATACACCTTACGGACCTTGGAAACGTCTTGATGAACCTATACTTAAAACGAAGCCCAATACTTTTTATAGTTTTCTCACTTCCAATCCTTCTCCGGTCATTCAAGAAGACGGTTCTGTGATGATGATATTTAAAGGTCGCCATTATATTGATTACAAACATTCGGATATGTCACTTGGCATTGCTTATGCTCCTTCGGTAGAAGGTCCTTATCAAGTATTGAATGATGACAAACCTATTTTTCAAGTAGATGGACAAGGTGAAGCAGAAGATCCGTTTCTTTGGAAAGATAAAGAGGGTTATCATGTTATCTTTAAAGATCATGTAGCTAAATTTACCGGGGAACGAGGTGGCGGCGTGATGGCTCATTCAAAAGATGGCATTAATTGGACAATAGATAAAGACCCTAAAGCTTATTCACGTACTGTAGAATGGGAAGATGGTTGTGTTGAAATGCAAGGACAATTAGAACGTCCGTTTATTCTTTTTGAAGATGGAGAACCTACTTATATATTCTTTGCTACGATGGACGGTTCGGGTGGATTCGAGAATGCTACTCGTTCATGGAATATGGTTATTCCGTTAAAACGATAACCATTATATATACAGAAAAAGGGGATAAACATTGTTTATCCCCTTTTTACTTGTCTAATTTATGTTAGTTCTTAGGAAGAGCTTCCTTAACTACCATTGGGCGACCTTCGTATTCTGCGCCGTTAAGTTCTTTGATGACGTTTTTAGCTTCTTCGTCGTTAGGCATTTCAACAAAAGCAAATCCTTTAGATCTTCTTGTGTCGCGGTCAACGATAACTTTTACAGATTCTACTGTGCCATACTCTTCCATTACTTGTCTTAAATCTGACTCCTTAACATGATAGTTAAGGTTTCCAATGTACATGTTCATAAAAAATAATATAATAAGTTGATAATATTGAAACAATTCATTCTAGGGAAAGTCTAAATTCAACAATGAAAAGGCTCATGTTATTGAGTAATTACACGGGAGAGTTAAGAGCGATATAAACTTGTCATTGTTTCTTGGTGCAAAGAAAGACATTATATTTGAGATACAAACTATATTGTTCCTTTTATTTTTGATAAAACTCTAATATTTCTTCTTTTCTTCCTTTTTACATCACAAATGAACGAACAATCTTACTTATATGCTGTTATAAACTCACTTAAATATGATTAATAACGAATGAACGTTTATGAATAGAAAGAAATATGTTTATAATATCATCGTATTTTTCGTTCTGTCTATAAGTTTGTATGCTCAAGAAAAAACAGTAAATCTTAGCATTGAACAATCTGCCGCTTGTATGGGAAAGGGAAATAGAACGCTGAAAATTGCGAATAAAGAAGTGGAGATGGCAAAGAACGAGCGTAGGAAGCTCAATTCTCTTTGGTATCCTAATGTTAGTATGGCGGGAGCTTATGTTCATCTTTCTAATAAAATTGAGGTAAAAGAGCCTTTAAATAAATTTACTAATCCGGCAAAAGAGATTGTGCATTCGATTCTTCCCAACGATCAATTGATTGGTGCTATGCTCGATGAGGTTGGTAAATATTCGTTTACATTTCCTTTGCTACCTTCAAACCTTACCACAATAGATGGAAACGTAACTTGGGCACTCTTTACGGGAGGTAAACGTATTTATGCTACTAAAATAGCACGGTCGATGGTGACGATTGCCGAAGTAAACAAAGAGCTGACTAATGCCGGTCTGCAAGCTTTGCTGGTAGAAAGTTATTATGGATTGAGACTTGGGCAAAGAATAGTGGAAGTAAGGATGGAAGCTTATAACGTGCTGAAGAAGCATTATTGGAATGCGCAAAAGCAAGAGCAAAATGGGCTTATCAATAAAGCGGAACGGCTCTTTGCAGAGGTAAATATGGATGAGGCTAAAAGGGAACTAGCAACAGCTCGCAAAGAAGTCGGGGTACTTCAAAAAACGTTGAATAATTTGCTGAACTTCACGGCTGATGAGGTGGTCAATCCGGTTTCTTCTTTGTTTATGAACGATACACTTCCTCCTATTGAGCATTTTAAAGCGATGATTGAGGGGAGTAATTATACAGTGAACACCTTGCGTTTGCAAGAGAACATAGCAAGAAATCAATTAAAGATTGGAAGGGCGGGGTATATGCCTAATATTGCTTTGCTGGGTAAACAAACATTTTACGCAAACGGAATGCCTAAGAATTTGTTCCCGCGTACAATGATAGGAGTGGGGTTTACTTGGAACATCTTTGATGGTTTAGACAGAGAAAGTAATGTACGACAAGCAAAGTTAGCGCAGCAGTCTTTAGTTTTAGGCAGAGAGAAAGCGAAAAGTGAACTAGCGGTGGCGGTGGATAAGCTTTATAGTCAACTCCAAAATGCGCAAGATAATGTGACGATGCTTAATACAACGATAGCGATGAGCAAAGAACTTCTTCGGGTTCGTCGTAAGTTATTTAGAGAAGGGATGGCTGTGTCTACGGAGGTGGTCGATGCACAATTATTATTATCGAAGGTTCAGATTGCCTACTTAACGTCCTATTATCAATACGATGTGGCATTGATTAATCTACTTTCTACGTGTGGCATTCCCGATGCATTCTATGGATATAGCAAAGAGGGACGGACAGAACATTTTATATTTAACGAAGAATAAATAAGAAAACGATGGATAAAGGAAGAAGAGACTTAATGATAGCATTTATAGTAGTGCTGGTTATCGTTGTGGTTGTTTCGGCTGTTGGAATGTGGCTGTTGGACAATAAGCCTATTGTATTGCAAGGACAAATAGAAGCTACTGAAATTCGTATATCGGGCAAATTACCGGGGCGAATAGATACATTTTTGGTAGCAGAAGGGCAGAATGTGAAACGGGGAGATACCTTAGTCATTATTAATAGTCCCGAAGCATTGGCGAAGTTTCAGCAAGTGAACGCAATGGAAAGTATAGCAAAGTTTCAAAATGAAAAGGTAGATAGAGGAACTAGAACGCAGATTGTTCAATCTGTGAAGCAGCTTTGGGAAAAATCTAAATCGGACTTACAATTAGCTACTACTACCTATACCCGAGTGTTATCTCTTTATAAAGATAGTGTATTGTCTTCTCAGCGTAAAGATGAGGTGGAAGCTTTGTATAAAGCTGCTCTAGCCGGAGAACGAGCTGCTTATCAAGAATATCAATTAGTACTTGTTGGTGCACAGAAAGAAGATAAAGAAAGCGCACGCTCTTTGGTAGATGTGGCAATGGGTACGGTAGACGAAGTGGTGGCTTTGTTACAAGATGCTCGACTGACTGCTCCGCAAAACGGACAGATAGCTACTATTTATCCAAAGCGGGGAGAACTAGTGGGAGCAGGGATGCCAATAATGAGTTTGATTGTATTGTCCGATGCTCATGTAGTGATGAATGTACGCGAAGATATGCTTTCTCACTTCGAGATGGGGGGAACTTTTCGGGGCGACGTCCCGGCTATCAAAGCAGAGGGTATAGAATTTAAAGTCAACTATATCAGTCCGCTGGGAAGCTTTGCTACTTGGCGCTCCACTAAGCAAACCGGGACGTACGATTTACGTACTTTCGAAATTCATGCCTTACCAAAGAATCCGGTAGCGGGTTTACGTCCGGGAATGTCGGTTTTAGTTACGTTACGATGAGTAGTTTCGGAGCGGTGCTTAAGCGAGAGTTAAAAAGAATAACTGCTCGTAGGCTTTATTTTGGTACTTGTGTTGTGTTGCCCCTCTTTTGCGTTTTTTTTATGGCGACTATCTTTGGCAACGGTCAAATGGAAAACATTCCTATCGGAGTAGTTGATTTAGACCAAACTGTTACTTCGCGTAATATTTTGCGTACAGTGGAAGCTGTACCCACCTTTAATAGACAGATGAATCGTTATGCTAATGAAGAGCAGGCAAGGGTAGCTACGCAAAAAAAAGATATTTACGGTTATCTTGTCATCCCATTAGATTTTGAGGCTCGAGTAATGGATGGTAAATCTGTTTCTTTACTTTATTATTATCACTATGCTTTGCTTAGTGTGGGAAGCGAAGTTTTGGGAGCATTCGAAACGGTGCTTCAGCCTATTGCTCTATCCCCTGTTGTTCTTCGGGCTACCTCTTTGGGATTAACGCCTGCTCAAACGGAATCGTTCTTGTTGCCGATAGATGAACAAAGTCATCCTTTATATAATCCCGACCTAGATTATGCGGTCTACCTTACTCAACCTTTTTTCTTTATCTTATTGCAAGTCATCATTCTTTTGGTTACTGTGTATGCAGTAGGTAGCGAGATTAAGTTTCGTACGGGTGATGAGTGGCTGTCTACCGCTCGGGGCAATATCTTTATTGCTATCGTTGCTAAGCTCTTGCCCTATACTCTTATTTTTATTTTGATGAGCATATTGGCAAATTATGTCTTTTTTGGAGTGATGCATATTCCTTTCTCTTGTGGTTTTGTATCGCTCAATCTCACGGCAGCAATCTTTGTGATAGCTACCCAATCTTTGGGCGTGTTTCTCTTTGCTCTATTTCCTGCCATTAGCATCATCATCAGTATTGTATCTATGGTTGGTTCGTTGGGAGCGACACTTTCGGGAGTAACGTTCCCTGCACCGTTTATGTTTCCCCCTGTGTACTATGCTTCTTTCCTATTTCCAGTCCGACACTTTGTGGACATTAGTCAAAACTTGCTGTATGGCGATTACGGGTTTGCCTATACCTACGTCAACTTTGTTTCTCTATTTGTTTTTGTAGCCTTAGCTTTGCTGATGCTTCCACGTCTCAAAAAAGCCATTTTAAGTCATAAGTATGAAAATATTCGTTAAGATAAGAGAAGAATTGGCTGAGATTGCCATCGTCATCGCCAATGAATTTAAAACTATAGGAACGAGTTATGCCATCTTGTTGGTACTTATCGGAGGAATTTTCGTTTACGGAATTCTCTATAACTATATGTATGAGCCAAACATAGTGACCGATGCGCCTATTGCTGTGGTCGATAAATCGGGGAGTCAGCTAAGTAGAGAATATGCCCGGTTAATAGACGCTACTCCACAAGTACGTGTTCTCACTAACAACCCCGACTATCCCTTAGCCAAGGAGTTAATGAAAAAGAACGAAGTGATAGGTATTATTTATATTCCCGATGACTTTGAAACTCGAGTTAGTCGTGGAGGAGAATCGGTTTTTGTGATGTATGGAAGTACGGATGCTTTCCTTGATTATTTAGCGATGCAACAATCTTCGACAGGTGCAATGCTTTCGCTCAACGCTCGTTATCGTTCGGAAATGCTTGTGTTTCTTCCACAGAGCGATTTACCTCAACTCACCCAGCCCTCCACTATTAACGTGGTGGGTACGGCACTTTATAATTATACCGAAGGTTATGGCACCTATCTTATCCCTGCCGTGCTGATGGTGATTATATTCCAAACCCTGCTGATGGTAATTGGAATGATTAGCGGAGACGAGCGCAGCAATGGGTCGTTAGCTCGCTATGCCGCCAAGGGAAGTTCGTGGATGCAGTCTATTCATCTTGTTGTGGGCAAAAGTGTTGTGTGTCTTTTGCTTTATGCCGTATTTTCTCTTTTTCTTCTTGGCTTGATGCCCATTGTATTTCAACTGCCACACATTGGTCGTCCGCTGGAAATTGTAGCATTAATGATTCCTTATCTATTAGCTACCGGATTCTTTGGTTTGGCTGCTTCTTACTTCTTTACAGATTCCGAAGCTCCTTTGTTAATGATTGCGTTCTTTTCCGTTGGACTAATTTTCCTTTCCGGCGTTTCTTATCCCTTAGAGTTGATGCCGTGGTGGTGGAGGATGTCTCATTTTATTGTTCCCGCTGCTCCTGCTACCCTAGCCTTTGTCAAAATAAATTCGATGGGCGCAAGCATGGCGGAGGTGCAAACAGAATATCTTACGCTATGGATTCAAAGTGTTGTTTATTTCTTTTTAGCGTGTTTAGTATATAAAATAAAAATGCGTGCGGAGTTTGCTCGGAAGTCTTCAGTCTAATAGAAAAAGTCTTCTGTATTATTTCAAAAGTCTTCTGTATTATTTTAAAAATGAACTGTATTATTTTTCAAGCCTTCGGTATTGTTCCGATAGTTTGACTTTTTTTGCGTGAGAAAGTTAGTCAATAGGGGTTATTTCATCTTTAGCCTCTCCTTCTTTCTCCTCTTCCTCTTCATGCTCAAATGGGTCTGGCTTTTGCGAACCTTTGTTTTGGAACAAGAATGCAGCAATCGTTCCTGCCACGGCACCGCTTAGATGTCCTTCCCATGAGGTAGTAGGATGAGCAAATAGCGGTGTCATGTTCCAAACTAGCCCACCGTATAGAAAAATGACCAAGAACGAAATAGCAAGCAAGGGCACGTGCTTTCGTATAATTCCGCTAAAGAATAGAAAAAATGCCAAAGCGTAGATAAGTCCACTAGCTCCCACGTGCCACCCCGGTTTACCAATTATAAAAGTAAGTGTACCACATACTATCCATACAAAGAAGAAAATAAATGCGCCGAAGTCTTTATAAAAATAAAATAAGCACCACGACAAGAACAACAGCGGAAAGGTATTTGCTATCAAGTGTCCCCAATCGGCGTGTACTAAAGGATGTGCAAAAATGCCAAATACTCCTCTCTTTTCTAGGGGATAAACGCCCAAAGTAGTGAAATCCCAATCCATTCCCACTTCCATTACTTTGATGGCATAAAGAATAAAAACGAAGAATAATGGTATAACAGCAGCTAAAAGAATAGAACGTATTTCGGGCTTCATGCTAGAGGTTTGGTTGATTTGTGTTGCAATGCTACGAATATTTGTTCTAAAATGAAAAATAATTGGCAATTTAATGTGTTGTTTATGTTATAATTGTTATTTTTGAGGCACTGCAAGGTTTGCAGGAACACAGAAATATCAATTTTTAACCTTAAAATAAACAGCTATGAGCTATTTACGATTTGACAAGACCCTAATGATTAATTTGGAGGAATCTTTGCCCAGAGAAATACTTCGGACCAATCGATCGGGTGCTTATCATTGCACTACAGTAATAGACTGTAATACGCGAAAATATCATGGTCTATTGGTTATCCCTGTACCAGAATTAGATGATGAAAACCATGTTTTGTTATCATCGTTAGACGAAACAGTTGTTCAACATGGGGCTGAGTTTAATTTGGGAATACACAAGTACGCAGGCGATAACTATAGTCCCAAAGGTCATAAGTATATTCGGGATTTCGATTGTGAAAAAATCCCGACAACTACTTATCGAGTGGGAGGGGTTGTCTTGAAAAAGGAAAAAGTATTCGTTCATCATGAAAATCGCATTCTTATTCGCTACACGTTGTTAGACGGACATTCTTTAACGAAACTTCGATTGCGTCCCTTTCTCGCCTTTCGCAGCGTAAAACAATATACACACGAAAATCAACAAGCGAGTAGAGAATACCAAGAAGTAGAGAATGGTATAAAAACTTGTATGTATCCCGGTTATCCGGAGCTGTATCTGCAACTGAACAAAAAGAACGAATTCCATTTTGAACCGCATTGGTACAAAGGAATAGAGTATCCTAAAGAACAAGAGAGAGGTTATGATTTCAATGAAGACCTTTACGTACCCGGATATCTCGAAGTAGATATAAAGAAAGGAGAGAGTATTGTATTTTCGGCAGGTATTTCTGATGTCTCTACCCGAAAGATTAAAACTACTTTTACCGAAGAAGTAGAAGATCGTACTCCTCGCGATAGCTTTTTACATTGCTTGATAAATTCCGCTCACCAATTTCACAATAAGCAAGGCGATAAACATTATATTTTGGCAGGTTATCCTTGGTTTAAATGCCGAGCTCGTGATATGTTCATCTCTCTTCCGGGATTAACATTGGGAATTGATGAAATAGATGAGTTTGAATCTATCATGCTGACCGCTCAAGTTGCCATTCGTAACTATATGAGGGGAGAACCTATAACGTGCGAAATTTATGAAATAGAGCATCCTGATGTCTTATTATGGGCAGTGTGGGCATTGCAACAGTATGCCAAAACAACCTCTCATGAACAATGTATAGAAAAGTACGGCGATTTGCTCGATGAAATTATGAACTTTATCCGTAAGCAAAAGCACGATAATCTTTTCTTGCACGAAAATGGTTTGCTCTATACTAATGGCATCGACAAGGCAGTTACATGGATGAATTCTACTGTTAATGGACATCCTGTAACTCCCCGTACCGGTTATATAGTAGAAATAAATGCTTTATGGTACAATGCTTTGCGCTTTGTATCCGAACTGTCTCGCAAGAGAGGTAATGCTTTTGAAGCAGATTCTCTAGAAGAGATAGCTGTTACTTCGGCTAAGTCGTTTGTGGAAACTTTCCGCAACGAATATGGTTACTTGCTCGACTACGTAGACGGCACAATGATGGATTGGAGTGTTCGTCCGAATATGATTTTTACCGTAGCTTTCGATTATTCTCCTTTAGACCAAACACAGAAGAAACAAGTATTAGATATTGTTACTCGCGAGCTACTTACTCCCAAAGGCTTGCGTACGCTTAGTCCAAAGAGTGGCGGATATAATCCAAATTATGTAGGTTCGCAAATGCAACGAGACTATGCTTACCATCAAGGAACAGCATGGCCTTGGCTAATGGGCTTTTATATGGAGGCTTACTTACGTATCTATAAAATGAGCGGTGTCTCTTTTGTGGAACGTCAACTGATAGGTTTTGAAGAAGAGATGACTCGTCATTGCGTGGGCTCATTGCCTGAATTATTTGATGGTAATCCACCTTTTAAAGGCAGGGGAGCTGTTTCGTTTGCTATGAATGTAGCCGAAATTCTGCGTATATTGAAACTATTAAGTAAGTATAATCAATAAGGAGGAGGAACAAATATGAAAGTATTAATGTTTGGATGGGAGTTCCCCCCGCACATCTTGGGTGGATTGGGAACTGCTAGTTATGGGTTGACTAAAGGAATGTCGTTGCAAGACGATATGCAAATAACTTTCTGCATTCCTAAACCGTGGGGTGATGAAGACCAAAGTTTTTTGAAGATTATTGGTATGAATAGTACGCCTATTGTTTGGAAAGATGTTAATTGGGATTACGTGAATAGTAGGGTCGGTAGTTATATGAATCCCCAAGATTATTATAACTTGCGTGACCATATCTATTCTGATTTTAAATATATGAATACTAACGACCTCGGTTGTCTAGAATTCTCCGGTAAGTATCCCGATAATTTACATGAAGAAATAAATAACTACTCAATAGTAGCCGGAGTGGTAGCTCGCCAACAAGAATTCGATATTATTCATTCGCACGATTGGCTTACTTATCCCGCCGGATTGCACGCAAAGCAAATTTCCGGGAAGCCATTGGTTATTCATGTTCATGCTACCGATTTCGACCGTAGTCGTGGAAATGTAAATCCAACGGTGTATGCTATTGAAAAGAATGGAATGGATAATGCCGACCACATCATGTGTGTGAGTGAACTTACTCGACAAACGGTTATCAATAAGTATCATCAAGATCCTAAAAAGGTTTCTACTGTACATAATGCTGTATCTCCTCTTTCACAAGAGATAATGGATATTGTACCAAAGAAGAACCCCAAAGAAAAGATTGTAACTTTCCTTGGTCGTATCACAATGCAAAAAGGTCCCGAATACTTTGTAGAAGCTGCCGCAATGGTGCTTGCTCGCACAAAAAACGTACGTTTTGTGATGGCAGGCAGTGGTGATATGATGAACCAAATGATTCGTTTGGTAGCTGAAAGAGGTATTGCCGATCGTTTTCACTTCCCCGGCTTTATGAAAGGTAAGGAAGTCTATGAAGTATTGAAAGCGAGCGATGTATATATCATGCCTTCGGTTTCCGAACCCTTTGGCATTTCGCCTTTGGAGGCAATGCAAGTAAACGTGCCTTCTATTATCTCTAAACAATCCGGTTGTGCTGAAATATTAAGTAACTGCATTAAAACAGATTATTGGGATATTCACGCTATGGCAGATGCTATCTATTCAATCTGCACTTATCCTGCGATGTATGATTATCTACGGGAAGAAGGCAAGAAAGAAGTGGATGCAATCAAATGGGAAACCGTAGGATTGAAAGTCCGTGGTATTTATGAGGAGGTATTAAATAATTATCGTTAATAATAAAACTATATAGATTATGAAAACAATCTGTCTCTACTTTGAAATTCATCAAATTGTCCACCTAAAACGCTATCGTTTCTTTGATATAGGTACCGACCATTATTATTATGATGATTATGCTAATGAAACCAATATTAGCGATGTGGCAGAACGCTCTTATAAACCGGCATTGTCCACACTTATCGAAATGGTTAAAAATTCGGGCGGAGCATTTAAAGTTGCCTTGTCCGTGTCCGGAGTAGCACTTGAACAAATGGAAGTACACGCTCCTTGTGTTATTGATTTGCTTCATCAACTAGCCGATACAGGCTGTTGCGAATTTCTTGCAGAACCTTATTCTCACGGATTATCTTCGCTAATTGACGAAGAATGTTTCTGCGAAGAAGTGAAACGTCAAAGCAATAAAATTAAGCAATTGTTCGGAAAGTCGCCTAAGGTGTTCCGTAATTCAAGCCTAGTCTACTCCGATGAAATAGGAGCAACCGTAGCCGGTATGGGCTTTAAAGGTATGCTTACCGAAGGAGCAAAGCACGTGCTTGGATGGAAAAGCCCTCATTATCTTTATCATTGCAATCAAGCTCCTTCGCTAAAGATACTCTTGAGAGACTTTAAGCTTTCCGATGATATTAGTTTGCGTTTCTCAAATCCTGATTGGAGTGAATATCCTCTCTTTGCAGATAAGTACGTCAGTTGGATTAATGCACTTCCTCAAGAGGAACAAGTAATTAATATTTTCATGGAATTGGAAGCGTTAGGTATTGCACAACCTTTGTCGTCGAATATTCTTGAATTCATGAAAGCTCTTCCTGCTTGTGCAAAGAGTAAAGGTATTACTTTCTCTACACCCTCCGAGATTATTGGCAAGTTGAAGTCTGTTTCACAAATAGATGTACCCTATCCGATGTCGTGGAGTGATGAGGAAAGAGATGTTAGCCCTTGGCTAGGAAACGTACTTCAACGTGAAGCTTTCAATAAGCTTTATAGCGTGGCTGAACGAGTGCATTTGTGTGATGATCGCCGCATTAAGCAAGATTGGGATTATTTGCAGGCAACGAATAACTTCCGCTTCATGAGTACAAAGAATTCGGGTGTGGGACTTAGTCGAGGTATCTATGATTCTCCTTACGATGCTTTTACTAATTATATGAATATACTTGGTGATTTCATTAATCGGGTGAATGCTCTTTATCCTGAGGATATGGATAATGAAGAACTCAATTCCTTGCTTACCACTATCAAAAACCAAGGAGATGAGCTTGCGACTCTCCACAAAGAAATAGAGAAGTTTGAGAGTAAAAAAGCTAAAGAAAAAGCAGCAGCTAAACCAAAGGAAGCAAAGCCTAAGGCAGCAAAAGCAGCAAAACCTAAAGAGGTGGCAGCAGCTGAAGTAGCAAAGAAGAAAGAAAAATAGATAAAAAAGAAACGACCGTAGATTGTATAACCTGCGGTCGTTTTTATATAATAAAATCTTCTAATTTAAGCAATCGTATTAGTTGTAGAATTAGGAAATACAACGGTCGGTTTGAACGTTTTTGCCTCTTCAAATTCTAATAAAGCATACGACATAATAATAATAATATCGCCTACTTGAACTTTGCGAGCGGCAGCTCCGTTGAGACAAATCTTTCCGGAAGCACGTTCACCTTTAATAATATAAGTCTCGAATCGTTCGCCATTATTATTGTCTACAATGTGAACCTTTTCTCCGGCTATTAAGTTGGCGGCATCCATTAAATCTTCGTCAATTGTAATACTACCCATATAATTCAAATCTGCCTCTGTCACACGGACACAATGCAATTTCGATTTCATCACTTCAATCATCATAAGGCTACTTCCTTTAAAGTTTAAAATTCCTTGTACTTGATATTGTCAATCAAACGTACGCTTCCGCAAAAAACAGTAATACAACCTACCACGTAAGAAGTATCTTCCCATTTTTCTACGGTTTGTAAAGTATTTCCGTCTACAATCTCAAAATATTCTAAACGTAGACCGGGCTCTTTCTCTATTTCCGTTTCGACCCATTGCTGGGTCTCTTTTATTGAATGAGTGGCGGCAAAGGTACGACTTTTAAATAGTGTCTGCGATATTTTAAGTGCTATTTTACGTTCATCGGCAGTGAGGCGTGCGTTTCTACTACTCAAAGCTAATCCATCCTCTTCTCTGACGATAGGGCAACCAACTATTTCGATATTGAACCCCAACTGTTTCACCATCTCTCTAATAATGGCTAATTGTTGAAAGTCTTTTTCACCAAAATAAGCGCGATGAGGCTTTACTGCATCAAAGAGCTTACTCACAATTTGTGCCACTCCGTTAAAATGACCGGGACGAAAAGCTCCTTCCATCACCGTGTCTAATGGAGCAAAACTAAATATGCGAGTATCTTCTTGTGGATACATTTCTTCTACAGAGGGTGCAAATACAAAAGAAGCTCCTGCTTCTTCTAGCAATTTGCTGTCAGCTTCTAATGTGCGTGGATATTTGATTAAATCTGTTTTATCATTGAATTGAGTAGGGTTTACAAATACGCTTACTACTGTTATATCGTTTTCTTTTACGCTACGTTTCACCAAAGAAGCGTGTCCATTATGTAAAGCACCCATTGTAGGTACTAATCCTATCTTCTTTCCTTGAGCTTTCAATACAGATAGCTCAGCTTGTAAATCACTGATAGTATGTACTAATTTCATTGCTAATATAGTTGTTTAAATTTTTTCGTCCTTCAAATAGGGTGCAAAATAAACCATTATTTACCACATAAAGAAGAAATATCATAAATTAATGCAAAAACACTCTTTCCTATGCATAGCAATAAGGGATGCTTGTTTCTTGGTTATTAGCTATTTAACTAAATATGTATAATTATAGATTACTTTCTCTTGCATTAATGCGCTATTTTTTTTATATCTTTGCAGAATGTTTACGAGAAAGATTTTATTATGATGAAGGCTAACAAGGTTTTATTTATTACTCAGGAAATCACTCCTTATGTTCCGGAATCTGAAATGGCTAATGTGGGCAGAAACCTTCCACAGGCTATTCAGGAAAAAGGACGAGAGATACGTACATTTATGCCAAAGTGGGGAAATATCAACGAACGCAGAAATCAATTGCACGAAGTGATACGTTTGTCCGGCATGAATCTTATCATTGACGATACTGACCATCCGTTGATTATCAAGGTGGCTTCTATCCAATCTGCTAGAATGCAGGTCTATTTCATTGATAACGATGACTATTTTCAACACAGATTAGAAACTGCAGACGAAAATGGAGTGGAATATCTCGATAATGACAGCAGAGCAATCTTTTATGCGAGAGGAGTTCTTGAGACGGTGAAAAAACTACGTTGGTGTCCCGATATTATTCATTGTCATGGATGGATGACGGCACTCGCTCCGCTTTATATTAAACAAGCGTACAAAGATGAACCTTCGTTTAGAGATGCGAAAGTAATATTCTCTGTCTATGAAGATGATTTTAAATCGACGTTAGACGATAATTTTATCAATAAATTGCAACTAAAAGGTGTTGTTGAAAAAGACTTAGAACTTATTAGCAACGGTAAAGTTGATTATGCTACTTTGTGCAAACTTGCTATTACTTACTCCGATGGAGTGATACAAAGTAGTGAGAATGTAAATCAAGATGTGATGAATTTTGCCCGTGAAAGCGGTATTCCTGTACTTGAATATCAAACGCCTGATACTTATGTTGATGCGTTTGATGCTTTTTATGATAAAGTTTGGGAATTTGAAAAGAAATAAATTCAAATTAGATATTATATGAAAGTGAAATATTTGTGGATAGCGTTGGCTGCTCTTACTTTCTTTGGATGTGATGATAATACGGCAGGATTAGGTATTGGGTTGATGCCCGAAGGGGATAAAATCCCTGCCGGAGATGTCGTTTATCCTGTTACTACGCAGTCTATCTTATCCGATTCTGTGTATGCAAAGTCCGGAATGGCTTATTTAGGTAAATACACTGATCCTGATTTTGGAACGTTTGAAGCAGACTTCCTTGCGCAATTTACTTGTACCGATAACTATGAATTTCCTACTACCTTGCAAGGTAACGTGGCAACTTCGGCAGAAATACGATTATATTATACTAGTTATTTCGGAGATTCGCTGGCAACTTGTCGCTTGAGGGTTGATTCTTTAGATCGTGATTTGACGAATGAATTTCATTACACGAATATTAATCCAGCCGATTTCTATAATCAGAATGCTAAACCATTGGCATACAAAGCATATACAGCGGTTGACTTATCCGTGAAAGATTCTATTCGTCATTTAGATACTTATTATCCCAATGTACGTATCAAATTGCCAACGGAATTGGGAACTCACGTTATTCGACAATATTTGAAGAATAAAGACTATTTCAAGAATGCGGACGAGTTTATCAAGAATGTATTTAAGGGCGTATATATAAGATGCGATCATGGTGACGGCTCTATCCTTTATATTGGAGATATGAGTTTTAATGTGAACTTTAAATATCTAATAAAGGGGAATGCCTCGGGAAAAATAGATTCTTTGGTAACAGGAACGGCTTCGTTCTCTTCTACTAAGGAGGTAGTTCAAGCCAATCATTTTGTAAATAAGGGCAAACTGAAAGAACTAGTTGGTCAAACAAAAAATACTTATCTGAAATCACCGGCCGGTATATTTACCAAAGTTACTCTTCCTATTGATTCGTTCATAAAGAACAATCAAACGGATACTATTAATTCGGTAAAGTTAGCATTTACTAGTTACAACAAGATTAGTGCTAACCTCACGCCATTTAAGATGTCGCCTCCAAAGTATCTATTAATGGTTAGAGAAAAAGATATGTACACGTTCTTTGAGAAAAATAAATTAGCCGATGGCATCACTTCTTATTTGATAGAATATGGCTCGTTTGATAATCAATATGTGTTTAACAATATAGCACGTCTTGTTACTACTTGTAAGAACGAATATCCTATCGTGCAAGCGGAGATGGAAAAGGATAAAATTGAAGCTCAGAAAAAAGGTGAAACAGATATAGTAGCATGGGAAAAGAAATGGTGGGAAAATACAAAATGGAATAAAGCAGTCCTTATTCCGGTGTCAGTAATAAAAGACTCAAATAAGGAAATAGTAGGTATTCGTCACGATTTGCAACTTAACAGTGCCAAATTAAAGGGTGGTATAGAGGGAGATAAATTAGACATGAAAATCGTTTATACTTATTTTAAAAAGTAGAGAAATAACATTGATATATTAAAGCCCGTTGGAATAGTTAATGTATAGTTAATTCTTTCAGCGGTTTTTTTACATCATAAGACTGCAAATTTCTACTTTAGAGAGTTTGTCCTTGTAATCTATACACTTAAAAAAAACTATGCAAAGGTTCATATCTGATTGATTTTTTGTATTTTTGCACCTTATTTAATGAAACAAGAAAAATAACATAAAATATGAATAAGAAGTTCTCCGAATATTCGCAATTCAACCTCTCGGAGGTAAATAAAGAAGTGCTGAAGAAGTGGGACGAAAACGCCGTTTTCGCCAAGAGTATGACTGAACGGGAAGGATGTCCTCCGTTTATATTCTATGAAGGACCTCCTTCGGCTAACGGAATGCCGGGGATTCATCACGTGATGGCTCGCTCTATTAAAGATATCTTTTGTCGCTACAAAACGATGAAAGGTTTTCAAGTGAAGCGTAAAGCAGGATGGGATACTCATGGACTACCTGTGGAATTAGGAGTTGAAAAGGCTTTAGGCATTACAAAAGAAGATATTGGAAAAACAATTTCCGTGGCAGAGTATAATGCCGCTTGCCGCAAGGACGTGATGAAGTACACGAAGGAATGGGAAGACCTTACTCATAAAATGGGCTATTGGGTGGATACCAAAGACCCCTATATCACTTATGATAATCGTTATATAGAAACTCTTTGGTGGTTGTTAAAGCAATTATACAACAAGGGGCTACTCTATAAAGGATATACTATACAACCTTACTCGCCTGCCGCAGGAACGGGATTGAGTTCGCACGAACTGAACCAACCGGGTTGTTATCGTGACGTGAAAGATACTACGGTGGTAGCACAGTTTAAAATAAAAAGCCCAAAAGCGGAAATGTCTACTTGGGGTACTGCTTATTTTATAGCATGGACAACTACTCCGTGGACCTTGCCTTCGAATACCGCCCTTTGTGTTGGCCCGAACATTACGTATGTAGCTGTGCAATCGTTTAATGCTTATACCGGAGAGCCTATAACAGTGGTGTTGGCAAAAGATTTGGTGAATGCACATTTCAATGCAAAAGCAGCAGAACTAAAGCTGGAAGAATATAAACAAGGTGATAAACTAATACCATTTAAGGTAATAGCCGAATACAAAGGAACGGATTTGGTAGGCATGGAATATGAACAACTGATGCCATGGGTGAATCCGGGAAATAATGCTTTCAGAGTAATTCAAGGTGATTACGTTACTACCGAAGATGGAACAGGTATTGTACATATTGCTCCTACATTTGGTGCGGACGATGCTCGTGTGGCTAAGAATGCCGGCATCCCTCCGCTTCAACTTATTAATAAAAAAGGCGAAACCCGTCCGATGGTAGACCTTACCGGTAAGTTTTATTTGTTGAGCGAACTTGATGAAGAGTTTGTAAAGACGCAAATGGACACCAATTTGTATAAGGTATACGAAGGACGTTTTGTAAAAAACGATTATGACCCTAGCTTGACTGACAAAGATGAATCTTTAGATGTTAGCATCTGTATGATGATGAAAGCTGCCAATCAGGCTTTCAAAATAGAAAAGCATGTACACAACTATCCACATTGTTGGCGTACAGATAAACCTGTGCTCTATTATCCTTTGGACAGTTGGTTTATTAAGTCTTCCGCTTGCAAACAACGGATGATGGAATTGAATAAAGGTATTAATTGGAAACCGGAATCGACCGGAACAGGACGCTTTGGTAAATGGTTGGAGAATTTGAACGATTGGAATTTAAGTCGTTCACGTTATTGGGGAACACCTCTTCCTATTTGGCGCACAGAAGATAATAGTTCGGAACTTTGCATCGGTTCGGTCGAAGAACTTTATAATGAAATAGAGAAATCGGTGAATGCCGGTTTCATGAAGGAAAATCCTTATAAGAACTTTCATCCGGGTGAATACAACAAAGAAAATTATGATAAGATAGACCTGCATCGTCCGTATGTAGATGATATTATACTCGTTTCAGTAGATGGACAACCAATGAAGCGAGAAGCCGATTTAATAGATGTATGGTTCGATTCAGGAGCAATGCCTTATGCACAAATACATTATCCTTTTGAGAACAAAGAAGTGTTTGAAAATAGAGATGTTTACCCGGCGGACTTTATAGCCGAAGGTGTTGATCAAACTCGTGGTTGGTTCTTTACTCTGCACGCTATTGCTACTATGATATTCGATAGCGTAGCCTACAAAGCGGTAATTTCAAATGGATTGGTTCTAGACAAGAATGGTAACAAGATGTCTAAACGTTTGGGCAATGCGGTAGATCCGTTTGGCGCGATAGAGAAATATGGTTCCGACCCCTTGCGTTGGTACATGATTACCAATTCTTCTCCATGGGATAACTTGAAATTCGATTCAGAAGGCATAGAAGAAGTGCGTCGTAAGTTCTTCGGTACATTATACAACACTTATTCATTCTTCTCGTTGTATGCTAATGTCGATGGATTTACGTATGCTGAACCGGATGTACCGATGAATGAGCGTCCCGAAATTGACCGTTGGATATTGTCAGTCCTTTATTCTTTGGTAAAAGATGTAGATACTTGTTTAAACGAATATGAACCAACGAGAGCAGGACGATTAATTTCTGATTTTGTGAACGATAATCTGTCCAATTGGTATGTGCGTTTAAATCGTAAACGTTTCTGGGGAGGAGATTACACACAAGATAAATTGTCGGCTTATCAAACGCTTTATACTTGTTTAGAGACTGTGGCTAAATTGATGGCACCTATTGCGCCATTCTATGCCGACCGTCTATATACGGACTTAACTTCGGTAACCGGGCACGATATATCTGTTTCGGTTCATTTGACTAAGTTCCCGGAATGCAAAGACAATTTAATAGATAAAGAATTGGAAGTACGTATGCAGATGGCGCAAGACGTTACTTCAATGGTACTTGCACTTCGTCGGAAAGTAAATATCAAAGTTCGTCAACCGCTGCAATGTATTATGATTCCGGTGGTAGATGAAGACCAGAAAGCACATATCGAAGCAGTAAAAGCACTTATCATGAACGAAGTGAATGTGAAAGAAATCAACTTTGTAGATGGTGCGGCAGGTGTATTGGTGAAGAAGGTAAAATGTGACTTTAAGAAATTAGGTCCAAAGTTTGGTAAACAGATGAAAGCAGTAGCTGCACAGGTAGCGCTATTATCTCAAGAGGCTATAGCTGAACTCGAAAAGAATGGTAAATACACCTTGTTGATTGACGGTGAGGAGACAGTATTGGAATCAATAGATGTAGAGATATTCAGTGAAGATATCCCCGGATGGCTAGTTGCTAACGAAGGAAAGCTGACTGTCGCTTTGGAAGTTACCATTACCGAAGAACTCCGTAGAGAGGGTATCGCTCGTGAACTAGTTAATCGTATTCAAAATATTCGTAAGTCTAGTGGATTTGAGATAATAGACAAGATAAAGATTACACTCTCTAAAAATCCTCAGACCGATGATGCGGTAAACGAATATAATAAGTATATTTGCAACCAAGTATTAGCCAATTCATTGAACTTAGTAGATAGTAGAGAAGGTACAGAGTTGAACTTTGATGATTTCTCTTTGTTCGTGAATGTGATAAAAGATTAATAACCTAAATTAAAACAGAAAACCATGGGAGAAAAGACAAGATATTCAGATGCGGAGCTAGAAGAATTCCGTTCCATTATCTTAGACAAGCTTGAAAAAGCTCAGTTAGATTATAATCAACTAAAGTTGAGTATAATGAATCAAGATGGCAATGATACCGATGATACATCCCCTACTTATAAAGTATTAGAAGAAGGAGCAAATACGCTGTCGAAAGAAGAAACTACTCGATTGGCTCAACGCCAACTAAAGTTTATTCAAAGTCTGCAAGCAGCGTTGGTACGTATCGAAAATAAAACTTATGGCATCTGTAGAGAAACAGGAAAAATAATTCCTGCCGAACGTTTGCGGGCTGTGCCTCATGCCACTTTGAGCATCGAAGCTAAGAACGGTGGAACAAAATAATTCATGCGCTAGAGCTTATCTCGATATTAAAACGATATGAAAATTAAATTAACCAAAGGACAGTTATCGGTTATTATTGTTGTTGCCGTTCTTATTATAGACCAAGTTATTAAGATTGCGGTGAAAACCGGAATGTATTGGCACGAACAAATACGGATGGCTGATTGGGCTTTTATCTATTTTACAGAGAATAACGGAATGGCCTTTGGTATGGAAATAGTAGGGAAGTTATTCCTTACTACTTTCCGATTGATAGCTGTGTCTTTGATCATTTATTATTTGGCTAAGATTATTAAACAAGGATATAAGACCGGTTTTATCGTTTGTATGTCGCTAATACTAGCCGGTGCTTTAGGAAACATCATTGATAGCGTGTTTTATGGAATGATTTTTAGCGAAAGTACTGGATTCGAACCGGCTACGTTTGTACCTTTTGGCGATGGTTACGCACCCATGCTTTATGGGAAAGTGGTAGATATGTTTTATTTCCCTATCATTGATACTGCTTGGCCTCAGTGGTTACCGGTATTGGGTGGACGACATTTCATTTTCTTTAGTCCGATATTTAACTTTGCTGATGCTTCCATTAGTTGTGGCATCATTGCTTTACTACTTTTCTATAGTGGATATTTGAATAATAAGCAACATGCTCTTGAGCCCCAAAAGGATGAGAAGAAAACTGAATAAATTAGTTTTCGGAGGAATGCTTATAGGCTGCTTTCTATTAAGTGCTTGCAAGAAAGAAATGCCCAAAAATGTTATTCGTCCGGCTGAATTAGAAGATTTACTCTATGATTATCATCTCGCTAAAGCCATGTCGGGAGAATTATCTTATGACGAAAGGTATAAGCAAGCTTTGTATATGGACTATGTATTCGAAAAGCATCATACTACGCAAGAGGCTTTTGATTCATCTTTAGTATGGTACACACGCAATACAGAAGAGTTTTCCACTATTTACGAGAATGTGAGCAAACGATTGAAGAGTCAACAGGGCACTCTCAATCATCTTATTGCTCTTAGAGATAAGAAACCGGAGAAGTCTCAATCGGGCGATACGGTTAATGTATGGTATGCGAAAAGACTCTATCGTCTTACCCCTGCATTGGCTACCAATAAACTTCGTTTTACGGTTCTTTCAGATACAGCTTTTAAGGAACGAGATGCCATGCTATGGAAAGTGAGATATACTTTCTGTCCGTCCAAAGAAAAAGAAAAGAAAGCTGTGATGACTTTGACTATTCGCTATCAGAACGATTCGTTGCTGACAACTACCAAAGAAATTCATCGTTCGGGTATTTTCTCTATACGATTAAAATCGGATTCTGCTTACCAAATAAAAGAGGTGAGTGGTGTTATCTATTATCCTTCTGTTACAGTTGACACTAAACGGCAGCTTTTGTTGGATAAGATTAGCTTGATGCGTTATCATGAACCTATGAAAGACCATTTAGCCTTTGTTGCGGATTCTTTAAGAAATGATTCTATTAAGAGGGTGCAAAAACAGAAAAAAGATACTGTCAAAAAAGAGTTGGAAGTAGCTCCTCAACCGGAACAGACTATTCGCAAGAATCCACGAGATATGAACCGTCCGCGTCCGCACTATAATTAAGAGATGAAACGTTACGCAGCTCATCTCTTGTTCTTGTCGCCCACTGAAGTATATAAACAATATGTTGTAGAATTGATGGGAGAGGAGGTTGTTCGTTTCTTTCCGTTGACGGAAGAGTTGGAATCCACTATTTGGCTGACCGGTACTATTGTATTAAAGGACAGTTATGCTTATTATACTTCTTTATTAGATGTTTCTTTGATTGCCGATTTACCAATGTCGGCTCTATCTAAGCTCGTTTGATTGTCTTCTAAATTCTGCACAGACAATGCCCGTAGCCATTGCCACGTTTAGTGATTCGGAAGTAGCACGTTCTTGTGGATAATTGGGAATGTAAAGACGTTTATTAATAAGTTGCTCCACTTCCTTGCATACGCCATTCCCTTCGTTCCCCATTACAATTAGTCCTTTTTGCGAAAGTTTTTGTTGGTAAATATTATCTCCATCGAGGAAAGTGCCGTAAACGGGAATATCTTCGATAGAAGTTAGTAACTCAGGTAGCGAGCAATAATGAAGTTTTACTCGTGCCAATGCGCCCATTGTAGCTTGCACAGTTTTAGGACTATATACATCTACTGTACCGAACGAACAAAAAATATGTTCAATACCAAACCAATCCGCCACTCGAATAATTGTTCCTAAATTGCCGGGGTCTTGTATATCGTCCAAAGCCAAGGAGAGAGAACTGCCCATCGACTTCTTATCAAAAGAGTAAATAGGCTGTTCAAAGATAGCTAACACATCTTGAGGAGTCTTGAGTAAACTTGCTTTCGATAACTCTTCCGCGCTTACTTCTTCTCGTTCATCCGCTTTTGCATTAGCATGTTTTTTGAACCATTCGGCAGTAGCAATTAGTAACTTGCAATGGAAATGTCCTAATAAATCGCCTACCAACTTATGACCTTCCGCTACAAATACTTTTTCTTCTTTTCGATTCTTTTTGAGCTCTAAAGAGTGAATATATTTAATCTTATTCTTGCTTAGCATACCTTATATCCTTAAAAAACTGAATTATTTCAAGGCAAAGCTAAAGATATATTTTTAATAAAGCTATATTTGTACAGTCAATTTTGTCTACTAGTTGATTTTGTATGGAAAGAAGCTTTCTAAAATCCGTGTTTTGTATATTCCTCCTACTTACACTCGCTGCGTGTTCTGTCACAAAGTTTGTGCCAGAGGGTAAATATTTGCTCGATGAGGTGAAGCTTGTTTCGGATAATAAAGAAATAAAGGCTGCGTCGTTACGCAATTATGTTCGTCAGCATCCCAATTCCAAATGGTTTAGTTTACTCAAAATTCCACTTTATACCTACAACTTGTCGGGTAGTGATTCATCAAAATGGTGTAATCGTTTCTTTCGTAGGATAGGCGATGCTCCGGTCATTTACGATGATAATGATGCCAATCGTTCGATGGAAGAAATAGTTAAGGCACTCAATAATTTGGGCTATATGAGTGCTTCGGTAAAGAAAGAAACAAAGGAGAATAAGAAGAAGCTAAAACTCATTTATAGTATTACTTCGGGACAACCCTATCGCGTGAGAAATATTTCTTATGATTTTGCGGATAGAAATATAGAAGATTATTTACGAAACGATTCAGTAAATACAATGCTGAAGTCCGGAATGCTTTTTGATGTGAACAAGCTAGATGCCGAACGACAACGAATAGTAGACTATTTGGCAAATAGGGGCTATTATAAGTTTAATAAAGACTATATCTCGTATATAGCGGATACGGCACGCAATACCCATCTTGTAGATATTACTTTGCGTATTTTACCTTTTAAAACTTCAGCTAATGATGAACCTCAAAATCATCAACAATACAAGATAAACAAGGTGAGTTTTGTGACGGATTACGATGTATTGAAGTCTTCGTCCTTGAGTAGCTTGGATGTAAACGATTCGCTTCATTATAACAATTATCCCATCTATTTCAAAGATAAACTCTATTTGCGTCCTAAGGTGTTAGTTGATAATACTCGTATCTATCCCGGAACATTGTACAGCGAGCGGGCTGTACAGAACACCTATACTTCTTTTGGACGTTTAAGAGCTTTGAAATATACTAATGTACGTTTCTTTGAAGTGCAAGAAGGCGATAGTATGAAACTTAATTGCTATGTGATGCTGACTAAAGGAAAATATAAATCAGTCTCGGCGGAATTGGAAGGAACTAATTCGGCAGGCGATTTGGGCGCTGCGGCTTCAATCTCTTTTCAGCATCGAAATGTATTTAAAGGCTCCGAAACTTTCACCCTTAAAGTGCGTGGCGCATACGAAGCTATCACCGGATTACAGGGATACAACAATGATAATTATACCGAATATGGAGTGGAGACTAGTTTAAACTTTCCTAGTTTTATGTTCCCTTTTCTTTCTTCCGATTTTAAAAGAAAAATAAGGGCTACCTCAGAAGTTGGGGTACAGTTTAATTCGCAGATACGCCCGGAGTTTGCTCGTACTATTGCTTCAGCTTCGTGGAGTTATCGATGGACAAAACGTCAGAAGATACAACATAAAGTGGATTTGATAGATTTTAATTATATCTATATGCCTTGGATTTCGAAGAAATTCGAAGAAGAATATTTGCACAACAATCAAAATTCTATTTTAAAATACAATTACGAGAACTTATTGATAGTCCGTTTAGGATATAGTTTCAATAAAACTACTCCCGGAGGTAGCTTTCGTGCTAATGTAGAATCGGCGGGAAATTTATTTTATGGTATATCAAAACTCATTCATCAACAAAAGACAGATGATAAATATTCTGTCTGGCGGATTGCTTATGCACAATATTTGAAAGGAGATTTTGATTTTGCGAAAAATATAGTGATGGACACTCGCAATTCTTTCGCCTTTCATGTAGGCTTTGGTTTAGCTTATCCGTATGGTAACTCTACGATGCTTCCTTTTGAAAAGAGATATTTTTCGGGAGGTGCTAACAGTGTTCGTGGTTGGTCAGTGCGTACATTGGGACCGGGTAGTTTTAAGGGTAACGACCGTAATATAGATTTCATGAATCAGTCGGGAGATATAAAGTTAGACCTTAGTATAGAGTATCGTACTCGCTTGTTCTGGAAGTTACATGGAGCCGCTTTTATTGATGCCGGTAATATATGGACTATTCGTGATTATAAGATTCAACCCGGAGGCGTTTTTCGGTTCAATACTTTTTATAAGCAGATTGCTGCGGCTTACGGTTTAGGTTTACGTTTTGATTTTGATTTTTTTGTGCTACGTTTCGATGGAGGAATGAAAGCTTTAAATCCTATATATGAAAGTGGGAGAGACCGTTACCCACTTATTCATCCAAAGTTCTCTCGTGATTTTGCTTTCCACTTTGCAGTGGGATATCCTTTCTAAATATTTTCGTTGCTCCATATAGGGCTAGATTATATTCTTGGAAATTTAATAATTCTCACGCAGAGAGTTATATGTTTTTTCTCAAAGTATCTTTTGACTGTATCTTACTGTTATACAACCAATAGAATTGAAGAGCGACCATTCAGTTTGCCTTCAGTTTTCTCCTCTCGTTTATTTCAGCTCTCCTTCAGCTGCCTTTTAATGGATAATACTTTCAATCAAAATATTATACCGGCTGAAGGCTAAAGGCAAACTAACTTTATCTCTATAATGGAGGCATTTTTAGCCTCTTTTTCTTCGTAATTAATTAAATAATTCTATTCGTGGGCTGCTATAACGCAGCTTAGTTTCTTCTATCATCGCAATACACTTTTCTAAATAGGTGTACTACTTACTGCGTGGAACACTACTAAATGGTTCCATACTGCATATCTCAATTCCATAAGGTACAATTAAAACGTTAATCACCTTTATGATTAAACAAATAAACGTGTCATGAAACATACGATAACTATATTTTATATGGAATGGGGTATCAGATATCTTATGTTTGTAGAAATATACAAATAAATAGTTGGTACAATCTATTTATTTATCAATTAGAGACTCAGCATTCATTAACTGAATTACTATACCTATTTGTTGCTCGGGGTGAACTTCTTTGTTTATTTGATTGATAAAACACCGAATGGCTTTTTTATATCCCAAATCAAAGAGTATGGCTAATATTTCGTTATCGGATGCTGGGACAAATCCTATTTTTGATTCCCCGAAATAGAGAGCTATGGCATTATAATCGTGCTTATTGTCTTCTTCTCTGACCAATGTCAATAAGGTGCCGATGGATAACTTGTTGAATACAAGTGGGCCTTCGCAGTAAGTAAACCCTGCAATTTTAGTGTGTACAATTACTTGATAGTCTAGTTTCATAATATTTCTCCTCTCTTTTTATTAATTATGGAACAAAGATAGAAGAGGGACTGCACAAAAAAGATGTGCAGGTAGGTTGTATTTTGAATAAATTTATTAGATTTGCCGAGAAAGTAACTAAAGATGGTAACAGATAAGTCGATATGGCTGGCGGAACTGCTTTATAGAAAGAAATATCTTAAGCTAGATGAGATACAAAAAAAATGGATAGAAAGTTCTTTGAGTGATGGAAAAGAATTGCATAGAAGAACTATTCAAGAAACTTTTAAGAAGATAGAAAAACTTTTTGATGTGAATGTGGTATGCAATCATCATACAAATGAATATTATTATGAAGATTTAGAGGCTTTTCAGAAAAATAGTTTGGGCATTTGGTTGCTAAAAACATTATCTGTGACTAATGCTCTGCAGGATTGTCAACATTTGAGGAATAAAATTTTACTTGAAGAACCCGCTAAAGGATTGGAATATTTGCCTTCAATTATAGAAGCAATAAAT
>JAVVPX010000022.1:0-27793 GCA_036655555.1 Bacteroidaceae bacterium
GTTTCTAATTTAACAAGTGCTTTATATTTTTCCGCTTCCTTTATGCTTTCGCTTTGAGCTACCGTATCACGATGAATATCATATTTAGCGAGCCAATTCATGATAACTTCACCGTCAATTCTCCCGAAAATTTGCCCAAACATCCCCTTTTTAGCCATGTTGAAAAATAGCTTGAAATCTTCTTGCGTATAGTTCGCATAGGTTTCACGGATTAAATTTATCGTATCGGACACTTGTATAGCATCCATTGTTCCGTTAGTTGAATAAAATTGCAAAAAGCTATTCATCCATTTAACCATTAAAGCATTGATTCCCATTTCCCCGATTTGAATTTCAATATCAACAATAGTTGGTAATTCGGGATTAAATACATCAAGTACGCTCTTCGGACGCAATTTGTCCCAATACAGCATCGGCGAGGTCTTCAAGAGATTTACGGCTTGCAGCTTTGTCTTGGGTTCTTCCACCGGAATAAGTCCCTTGTTTTGATACTCCGTTAGTTGTTTTTCCATCAAATTTTTCTTTTTTCGCCCACGTAGCTAGCCTTTTAGGGAGCTCCCACGTGTCTTGTTTGTCAACCCTCATTTTAGTTTCTTGCTTATTTAGTTCGCTCCAATAATCGAAAAACTCTCGTATCATTACGTTTCCATATTGTTCCGTGTACGGAATAAGAGATTCTCCGAACTTTTGTTTCCGAGAGAGCGTAGCAGCTTTAGCTGCGACAAGTTTTTCGGCAAGTGTTTTCTTTGTACCCTCGTTAGAGGGTATTTCTTTTCTATTTAATTCTAATTCGTTATAGTTATTATCTTTATTTATTTTGTTTCCAAGGTGTTTCCAAGGTGTTTCCTTGCTGTTTCCTTGCTGTTTCTTTTGCGTTTCCTCTTCATTGAATGTTCTATTGTATTTATCATAGTTACAGATAGTTATGACGGTCTGTCCTGTTTCCTTTGGTGTTTCTTTTGTTATCATTTTGTCCTGTATCAGTAGTTCAAGGAAGGAACTTACCTTCTTTGTAGACCACTGCCAACGACTACCGAAAAACCGCAATGAAACGAGCATCTGCCCTCTTTTAACTTCTATGAACCTATTACCGATAAGTTGCTTCGTGTCTTCAAATCGTGCGCTGCGAACTACGTCGAGCCATGCTTCAAACCTCGAATATGTGCGCTCTTCGCACCAAAATGGGTGCTCAAATAGTCGCCTGCTAATAGGTATGTAACCTTCTTCTTTCATTTTGTTTTAAAATATATACATAGGACTTTTCTTACATTACAATTTTGTTGAGGTGTTATCCTCTTTTTGCAATCGAAACTATAACTATTGCAAGGAGTACCGTTAATGCACTCATTGCAATCGGGATAGACTTTAGGTTTCGGCGGTGGTGTGAGTTTCTTCATATTAAAATCGTATATTAGTTAAGGAATTTATTAACAAAATAGACTTGACCTTTGCCTGTTATCTTGGTGGTTATGGTAGTGTGCATAACTCCACCCGAACCCGAACGAACTCCTTTTTTTATCTCAAAAAGTCCTTGTTCTATGTATTGCTGATTAGGCACGTTATATCGTTCTCCGTGCCTACCTAGGTAGTTTTTATCTCTCATCCACGCAAACAATCTCTTTTCGCCAATCGGGTATCCGTTTTGAGCTATTAGCTTTGCAAGCTCACCAATAAGGCATGAAGAATTAGCACCTTGAACAGCTTCGGCGAACAATACCTTAGGAGCATTTGTCGTTACTATATTTTCAGCCTCTATTCGTTTTTGTTTTTCTTCTTTTAGGTTGGTTGCAAGTTGAATTAAGAAATCGGGAGATGATAAAGCTTTTTCGATTGTTTGCTCTGTCATATATGCTCCGTGCTTTCGAATAGTTGGTAATACTTCATTTGTCACCCACTTTCGGAACGGTTTAACACCTACACTAGAACTTTGTAGCAAAACATCATAAAAACCGCTTTCATTGATAAAGTTAGCTATTGAATTGCCTATAATACTACCCTCCGTGTAATTTAGGGCGTGTAAATCAATTAGTTGCACGTCATCTTTATCTAATCGCTCTTTTACCGAGGTGGGATTTTGTAATCCAACCACCTTACACACGTCCGCCAAACAAAATAGCGGTTCGTTATTCTCGTTTGTTGCAATTCTTACTTGTCCGAATTGCTCATTGTTGAAAATTTGTAGGTTATTCATTATTTATCTTTTAAATAAGTTTCTACTACTTCTATAAACTCATCAACCGAATGGCAAACAACATATTTGTTATTCGCATTTTCCGCCTCTGTCTGCCATGCTATTTGGTTTTCTGACTGCTTCCCTTTAGGCTGCTTCATTTCGATACATAGCGAATTGTAAAATCTATTGTGACATAGTAGGATAATATCGCTTACTCCTGCAACAACTCCTTCCGCTTTTAATATCTTTGCGGTAACTATACTTCTGTTTCCTCCATTGGGAACTGCAAAGCATAGCTTGCTTAACTTTGGATATTGGTATCTAAACCATTTCATGCAAGCAATTTGTATTTGACTTTCGATTGTTCTCATAAGATTAATTTTTGATTAGTGGAGAAGCCCCGATTCGAACGGGGAATTATACTGCCCAATCTTTTTTGGGTAAAGGAGATTTAACCTTGAGCTACCAGTATATACCACCGACACAGCGTCTACCAATTCCGCCACTTCTCCGTGTGCCCGTCAAATTGATGACGGGTGTATTACTGCTATTCGGATTCTGTTTCCGTATAATATGGGAATACATCTATTATAGCCGTTTCTTTCAAAACAACTGATTTATAGTCTGCCATTGTTCCTTTCATACCTTCGTCTAGCTTCTTCATTGCATCATTCATATCAGATGCTTGCACTAATACTTGTGTAGAAGTTTTCTTTTCTGCGCCGCTCTTTTCGTCTAATGCGGTGAAAACTAATTTGCAAGCATACCATCTATCAGCATCTTCTTCTTCGCTAGCAAATAGCTCACTATAACTAGCACGTTTAATATCTGCTACAGTAAATTCTCCTGTGATAAAAGGAGACATTTCTTCTATAATGCGAGCTTCTGCCTCTGTAAAACTAAGAGCATCTATTAAATAAGGTTCAGTAACCTTTTTGTTCATACCATTTTCAGCCACCTTTTCATATCTGATTTTGCATTCAAACCATGTGCGCATCATAACCTTTTGCTTTTATTGTTAATGTATTAAGGAGAATCTTTCTCTCCTATAAGTTTATTGGGAGGCAAATATACGTAAATAATGTATATAGGCGATTGAGAAATAGGGTAAATATTAGTTTTTTTGCCTACTTTTGTAGCTCTGATAACGAATGATGATGGAAAGAAAATTAAAAAACACCCTGAAAGTAACGGCTATAACTATCGGCTCATTGTTTACCCTTAGTCTGATAGGAATCGCTTTTGTGATAAACTTCGTCTTTACTCCGGCAAAGCTTACGCCGGTAGTGCTCAATGCTGCGAACAGTTCTCTTAATGCACGTTTGAGCATGAAAAGTATCGAAATGACTTTTTTCTCCACCTTTCCGAAATTTGGTTTGAGAGTGACTGATGGAATGTTAGTCTCCAAAGCTTTGCACGACTCGGCAACTTGTCGTCAAGACTCTTTGTTAAGTTTTAGCGAAGCAGTGGTCACGGTTAATCCTCTTGCTTACCTTTTTGATAACAAGGTGAGCGTACATAATATCTTGTTGAAAGATGCTTCGGTATATGCTTATAAGGATAAACAAGGAAGGAACAATTGGGATATCATGAAGCCGGATACTGCTGTTGTAGAGACAGATACCACCACTACAAAGTTCAATAGCGAGATAGACATAAAAAAAGTTGAGTTAGAGAATGCGAATATTATTTTTGACGATAGAGACACCGGCATATATGGGAAGATAGATAAAGCAAACTTGCAAGTAGGACTATCGTTGGCAAAAGAAAAATCATCATTGAAGTTGAAATTTGATAACAAGAATATCCTTTTTTGGCAACAAGGAGAGTTGTTGGTCAACAAGATAGCAACTTCCATAGATACGGACATAACTATTGATAGCAAGACTTCTACTTGGACACTGAAAGACACACGATTGACAGTGAACGGCATAGAATTAGATGCTAAAGGTACATTTGTGCGCGATACTGTGGCAAAAACTATTGATACTAACCTTTCGTATGGATTGCATGCACCTTCGGTGGAAACAGTGTTGGCAATGATACCCGAATCCATCATGAAGAAGACTAAAGTTTCTGCTAAAGGGGAAGTGAAAGTAGAGGGTACGCTCAAAGGTATTTACGGCAATAAACAGCTACCTACCGCCTCACTTAAAATACAAATAAAAGATGCTTCGGCTCAATATAAAGGTTTGCCTTATGGTATAGAAAAGTTGACAGCCGACTTTGATGCTTTGATAGATCCAAGCCGTAAGCAACCCTCATATCTTAATTTAAAGATATTTCACCTGAAAGCTGCTTCTACCGACGTGCTTGTTGATGCCAAAGTGGAAGACTTACTTTTAAATCCCCGAATAACATTTAATACAAGTTCCACAGTTGACCTCTATTCATTGGCAAAGACTTTTCCTTTTCAAGAGAGTGTGGCTATTAAAGGTAAGCTATCGGCAGACTTACGCCTTAAATGTTTGCTCTCTTCTTTGAAAAATCAAGATATAGGGCGTATCAATTTAGTGGGTAAACTCAATCTGAAAGGTTTTGAGCTTAAAGATACAAGCAAAGATTTCTACTTTATCTGCAATGCGGCTATGAATTTCGATGGCAATAATGTTTTGCAAGCGCAAGCGCAGATAAACCAATTGATATTGAAGAGTAAAAAAATGTCTGCTACCATCGAAAATCTGAAAGCAAAGGTAATGTCTACCAATCCTAAAGATACCACTCATATCGCTACCATGGAATGTAACGTTAACATGAATAAGTTGAAAGCTTCAATGGGAGATTCAGTCGTTGTTTATAGTGGAAAAACTACAGCCAAACTAACGCTTCAACCCGGCAAAATGAATGTTCGGAAGCCTTTGTTGGGATTAAAGATGCGCACCGATACTTTGTTTTTCAAAGCAAATAAAACTAAAATGGGAATGGATGTTGCCGGTATTGATGTGCAAGCAGAAAAAGTAAAGGATTCTGTTTGGACAACCAAGGGCGGCATAGGTTTCAATAAACTTCGTTTCTCTACTCCGGAGTTTGGACTTCCTATTCAGATGAAGCAAACGCTTGTTACGTTAGGCGAACGTTGTGTCAACTTAAAGAACGCTTCTTTAAAAATAGGGAAATCCAATTTAACAGCAAACGGTTCGGTTTCTAATCTCTATGGTGCGATGACGAAAAACGAAATGCTAAAAGCTAAACTAACTATTGAATCGGAACTAATAGATTGCAACCAACTTATCAAAGCTCTTTCATCGCCTACCGATACATTCGAAGAGAAGTCAGACACAACTTCTAACGATTTGCGTTTGTTTGTGATTCCAAAGAATATAGATTTCGAACTTCATGCAAACATTAAGAAGGTGACGTTCGATAAAATGCTTTTCGAAAATGTGCACGGGGAAATAGATATCAAAGACCAATCGGTATTCCTAAAGAATCTCGATATGAAAGCACTAGACGCTAACATGAAAACAATGATGGTATATAAAGCTTCCACTTCCCAGAGAGCTTATACGGGATTTGATTTTAAGATAAAAGACATCAATATATCCAAGTTAGTAGATTTTATTCCATCGTTAGATACTATAGTGCCTATGCTACGTTCCTTTAAAGGACGGGTAGACTTTGATGTAGTAGCAGAAACAGGCTTAGATTCTTTAATGAATATTCGCATTCCTAGTTTGAAATCTGCTATTCATCTTAGAGGAGATAGTTTAGTTTTGATGAATGGAGAGACTTTTGCCGAAATATCAAAGATGCTAATGTTCAAGAACAAGCACGAAAATGTATTTGATAGCATTTCGGTGAATGTTACGGTGAAAGATGGCAACGTTACTGTTTATCCTTTTTTGGTAGAAATAGATCGTTACAAAGCTGCTATAGGTGGACAACAAAATTTAGATTTAAGTTTCAATTATCACATCTCTATACTCAAATCGCCATTGCCTTTTAAGGCAGGAGTTAATATCTCGGGTACTCCGGACAAGATGAAGTTTAGAATAGGGAAGGCTAAATATAAAAATGCTATCACGCCTGCCGAAATACACAAAGTGGATAGTACCCGATTAAATATGGGAAATAGTATCACAGGACATTTCCTGCGTCTGATGAATAAGAACAAAAAATAAGTAATCATTAAAAACTAGAAGATAATGTTTTCAGGAATAGTAGAAGAATACGCGCAAGTAGTAGGTTTGGTAAAAGAACAAGAAAACTTGCATCTTACCATGAAATGTTCTTTTGTAGGAGAACTTAAAATAGACCAAAGCATCTCTCACAATGGCGTTTGCTTAACAGTCGTTAGTATGACGGAAGATACTTATACTGTGACGGCAATGAAAGAAACAATCGATCGTTCTAATATAGGACTTTTAAAGATTGGCGACAAGGTGAATGTGGAACGAAGTATGATGATGAATGGAAGGCTGGACGGGCATATCGTACAAGGTCACGTAGACCAAACAGCAGTATGCACTGATGTTAAAGATGCGGATGGTAGTTGGTATTTTACTTTTAAGTATTTGTTTGATAAAGAGATGGCAACACGCGGATACCTTACGGTAGATAAAGGCTCGGTCACTGTCAACGGTGTAAGTTTAACGGTTTGTAATCCTACTAACGATTCTTTTCAAGTAGCTATTATACCTTATACTTACGAACATACTAACTTTCATACATTCACGATAGGGAGTGTTGTTAACATCGAGTTTGATATTATTGGCAAATACATCAGCAGAATTACTCAACTTTCTAAATAATTTGCTTACTTTGCATCAATTTATTACTTATAGAAGTCGATAACAATAAAAATACTACAAAAAGAGATGATGTGGAATGAAAGTATCGAATGTATGGATCGAGAGAGTTTAAGAAAGATTCAGAGCATAAGATTAAAGAAAATAGTAGAACACGTTTACCATAATACGCCTTTCTATCGTAAAAAGATGCAAGAGTTGGGTATTACTCCCGATGATATTAATGATATAGACGACATCGTAAAGCTTCCGTTTACTACCAAAACAGATTTAAGAGATAACTATCCCTTTGGGCTATGTGCGGTACCGATGAGCGAGATTGTTCGTATTCATGGCTCGTCGGGAACAACAGGCAAGCCAACGGTTGTAGGATATACTCGCAAAGACTTATCTTTATGGACTGAATGTCTTTCACGTAGTTATTATGCTTATGGGGCTAGTCGTTCAGATATTTTTCAAATAGCCTATGGATATGGATTGTTTACCGGAGGATTAGGAGCACATTATGGAGCTGAAAATATAGGAGCATCAGTAATTCCTATGTCTAGCGGAAACACAGAAAAACAAATTACGTTGATGCACGACTTTGGTACAACAGTTCTTTGTTGTACTCCTTCGTATGCTTTATTTATTGCCGATGCCATCAAAGATTCCGGTATTCCTCGTGAAGAATTCAAGTTAAGGGTAGGAGCTTTCGGAGCAGAACCTTGGACAGAGAATATGCGCAAAGAAATAGAGGAGAAATTGGGTATCAAAGCTTACGATATTTATGGATTAAGCGAAATATCCGGTCCCGGTGTTGGCTATGAATGCGAATGCCAACACGGAACTCACTTGAATGAAGACCATTTCTTTCCGGAGATTATAGACCCTGCCACGTTTCAACCTGTAGAACCCGGAGTTACGGGCGAATTGGTATTTACTCATCTTACTAAGGAAGGAATGCCTTTATTACGTTATCGTACTAAAGACCTTACTGCTTTGCACTACGAAAAGTGTGATTGCGGACGGACATTGGTTCGCATGGATAGAATTTTAGGACGAAGCGACGACATGATGATTATTCGCGGAGTAAATGTATTCCCTTCTCAAATAGAATCGGTGATTCTTGAATTACCTGAATTTGAACCTCATTATTTATTAACGGTAGATAGAGTGAATAATACGGACAAGATGGAATTAAAGGTAGAAGTCCGTTCCGATTTCTATTCCGACGAAATAAATAAGATGCTGGCTCTTAAAAAGAAACTTACTGCTCGTCTGCAAAGTGTATTAGGATTAGGAGTAGACGTGAAGTTAGTAGAACCTCGTAGTATAGAGCGCAGTGTAGGTAAGGCAAAGAGAGTTATTGACAATCGTCTGCTAAAGTAAAAAATGAAGTATAAATCGTAAGAAGAAATCAATCAAAATAGTATATCTTTGTAATTAATACATTATTCACCAATCAATAAAATCATGATAGCAAAGCAACTGTCTATATTCTTAGAGAATAAGCCGGGAAGGCTCACCGAAGTAACCGATGTTCTGGCTAAAGAAAATATTAATTTGTCCGCTTTGTGTATTGCGGAGAACGCTGATTTCGGTATATTAAGAGGTATCGTTTCAGATCCTGATAAGGCTTATACAGCATTGAAGGCTCATCATTTTGCAGTCAATATTACGGATGTAGTTGGAATCAACTGTCCCAATGTGCCCGGTGCTTTGGCTAAAGTGCTCAATTATTTATCCGAAGCCGGTGTGTTTATAGAATATATGTATTCGTTTGCCAACAACGGTTCAGCTAATGTTATCATTCGTCCTAACAATATGGACATTTGTTTAAAGGTGTTGACAGAGAAGAAAGTGGACTTACTTGCTGCCAGCGACCTATATCAGTTATAATAATTAGTATTAAAAAGCGTTGATTAATTGTATTATTCAACTGATATCCGTAAATTTGCACCTTATTTAAGTAAAATGAAGAAAAATATCATTATAGCTCTGCTTATGACAGCTATGCTTTCCTCTTGCGGAGAGTATAATAAGATTTTGAAGAGTACAAATTACGAATATAAATATGAGGTGGCAAAGAACTACTTTGCTCAAGGTAAATATTCTAGATCAGCAAGTCTGTTGGAGGAATTGATTACTATCTTGAAAGGTACTGATAAAGCAGAAGAATCCTTGTATATGTTGGCGATGAGTTACTACAATCAAGAAGATTATAGTACGTCGTCTCATTATTTTATTACCTATTACAATACTTATCCGCGAGGAACTTTCACTGAACTATCTCGCTATCATGCAGGTAAAGCCCTCTTCCTTGATACTCCCGAGCCTCGTTTAGATCAGTCCGGTACTTATACAGCTATCCAAGAACTTCAAATGTTTATGGAATATTATCCAATGAGCACAAAAAAACAAGATGCTCAAGACATGATATTTAAACTCCAAGATAAGTTAGTTCAGAAAGATTATTTATCAGCAAAACTTTACTACGATTTGGGTACTTATATGGGCAACAATTATCAAGCTTGCGTGATAACCGCACAAAATGCCTTGAAAGATTATCCATATACAGCAGCTCGCGAAAGCCTTTCTATATTAGTGCTTCGTGCTAAATATCAAATGGCACTCTTAAGCGTAGCGGATAAAAAAGAAGATCGCTTCAGAGAAACAATTGATGAATATTATGCGTTTAAGAATGAATTTCCTGAAAGTAAACACACAAAGGAAATAGAAAAGATTTTTATTGACTCAAACAAAAGAATTAAAGACTAATTACAAAATAAAATTATGGATTACAAAAAATCGAATGCTCCGGTGAATACTATTACTCGCGACATGATGGATTTATGTGCGGACAGTGGTAATATTTATGAAACAGTTGCTATCATTGGCAAGCGCGCCAATCAAATTAGTGTGGAAATAAAGAGCGACCTTTCTAAGAAACTTCAGGAGTTTGCTTCGTATACCGATAATTTGGAAGAAGTGTTTGAAAATAGAGAACAAATAGAAATTTCTCGTTACTACGAAAAGCTTCCTAAAGCAGGTTTAATTGCTGCTCAAGAATATGAAGAAGGTAGAGTTTATTATAGAAATCCTGCAAAGGAAAAAGAAAAACTACAATAAACTTCGGAATGATACAACGTATTCAAACCATTTATTTGCTATTAGTAGTAGGCTTGCTCATTACCACAATGTGTCTCTCGGTAGGTTCTTTTGTAGGGACGGATGGGAGCGTAGCTGAGTTTACTAATTTGAGCATTAATATAGCCAATGCAACTCCCGATAATTCTCCTTGGGGAATGTTTGCTATACTCATGTTGTCTACAATCATTTCTTTTGCCTCCATCCTCTTGTTTAAGAATAGGATGCTCCAAATAAGAATGACAGTATTCAACACTATTTTGCTAATAGGATATTACATCACGTTCATCGTGTTTATGTTTATTCTTCAATCAAGATTGCACGCAAGTTTTCAGTTAGCTTTTGGGTTGGCTTTGCCTTTGATAGCTATAATATTTAATTATTTAGCTATTCGTGCCATTGCTAAAGATGAAGTAATGGTAAGAGCTTCCGAAAGATTAAGATAGAAAACATAGAATATAGAAGAAATTTAGAAAAGACCGTGTCGAGGGAAATCCTTTACACGGTCTTTTTTCTGTTGAATTCATAAGAGTAATTCTATGTTTAGTTTATCCCCTTGTGAATTTAATAGCTAGCTTCGTAAAATAATAGGGAAGACTTTTGAAATAATACTGTTCGTTTTTGAAATAATACTGAAGACTTTTAAAATAATAGGGAAGACTTTAAAAAGCTCCCATAGGTACAAAAACGATACTGTTGAACTATAAATCTTTCAGTAATATCTCACTATTGTTTTTGTAGTATTCTTCTCTAGACTTTAAGATAGCCTTCCATTGCTCTCTAAATTGCTCTTCTTTATCTACTTTGAAAGATTCCGAACCATAAGTATCGAGACGGTCGAGCAATAGGGCTACATTTAAGTGACTGATATCTATTGAGGGTAAATAAGCGATTTCCTCCTGCTTATTATCCATCACCAATTCATGAATAAGCCCAATCTCTTGCAATTGATATAATATTTGGTGAGTTAGTCGAATAGGAATTTGGTGCTCTAAAGAAATCTCCTGCGCTGTATAAGGTGTTTCGTCATGCTCAAACCTCTTGCAAATGAGAGACATTATCAAGATACTTAAAAAATCGTGGTAACGACGGCTGATATTCTTCGTATCTCTTTCGAAACTGAAGTTACGAATATTTTGCCCCGCATAACTTAGTTCTGCACCGAAGAGACAAATTGTCCAAGAAATTTGCAACCACAAAAGGAATAACGGAATAGCTGCGAAACTACCATAGATTGCATTGTACTTCGATACCCATATCTGACTGCCAATATATAGGTATTGAAAAGCTTGATAAGCAGTTCCTGCCAAAATACCTGAAATAAGAGCAGGAGTGAACTTCACCTTGGTATTAGGCATAAACATAAATAGTCCCGTAAACATGAGCCAAATAAGGGCGTAAGGGATTAGTCGAACTAAGAATTGCATGATAGGAGCAAGCACCACGAAATCGTCCATACTCTTTACCATGGTACTCATGAAAATAGAAAGTCCACCGGAAACTACTATCAATAAAGGAATAAGCAAGAACATCGAAAAATAATCAGTGATTCTGCGATACAGACTACGGGGCTTCTTTACTTGCCAAATACGATTAAATGTTCGCTCTATATTGACAGTCAAATTAATGACCGTCCATAAGAGTAAAATTAAGCCCACTCCAAGAAAAATGCCACTTTTGGTTTGCGATAGATACGAATCCACAAATTGAAGCACCGTTTCCACCGCCACCGTTTGTCCCTCAAAACTATTTCGGAACTGGTGTTCCATCAAGTTAGAGAAACCAAATCCGCGAGCAATAGCGAAAAGGATGGAAAGTATAGGAACAATGGAGAGTAAAGTACTGTAAGTAAGTGCCGAAGCCTTGTTTATAATCCTATCTTCCGTGAAGCGACGAATAGATAAGATAACAGTCTTTATAATAAAATAAAAAGAGGAACGACTTTTACTTACTTCGCTCTCGGTAACCCTCCAGATATCGTACGTAAAAAAGGAACACATCTTTTTGAACTTCTCATTCATGGTTTAGATATAAATAAGGTGTACAATTAAAAAGAAAGCAGTCGATCTATAAGCCGAGTCCCGTCACTTCTTGGATGTTATTCACAAGAAGGTGTCTGTCATTTATCTGAGTTTACCGTTACCGGCAAACTTTAGCGGTCTACCCTCCGACTGGGGCGAGCAGCCCTCATAACGTCGGTTTACATGACCTTACAACTCCTAAGACGTACAGCTCACGTATTACTACGCGACTGGTAAGCTCTTACCTTACCTTCTCACCCTTACCTTTCAAAAAGAAAGGCGGTTCTTTTCTTCTACGTTACTCTACTCTTACAAATAGCTTTCTGTTAGGAAGTAGGATGCTCTATGTTGCCCGGACTTTCCTCCCACACAAGGCGAGCGACAGACCGATCGGCTGCTTATGAATGCAAATGTAGGTATAATAATTGATATAAGGCAAGACCTCAAAGTGAAAAGTGAAAAGTAAAGGCTGAAAAGATGTTACTTTTCGAAAAATATAAGTTTTGGCAGATAAAAACTAATGAATGCAAAATAGACATCGAGTGCCGTTAATCGCTGTTAAGCCCATTTACTTCTCTGTTAAAAGATAGCAAAAAAGAATGATAAGGAGAATAACAGAACGATTTTTGTTGTTCTTTTAACGTCAATAATGTTAAACGACAAGAGTATATTAACAATTAAAAGAATAAAGAAACAGTATGAAACAAACAACAAAAAACTTCTTAGGATTAGGAGTTGTTATCGCTCTTAGCTCCGGAATTGCTGGCTTAACTACTTATGCCATGATGAAGCCAAACAAGGGAAACTTAACTTTTGAGGAAATGTTTCCACAAAAGTCAAAGGTACAATTGGCTAACTATAACTCTGTAGATGCCGCTCAACCGGTAGATCTCACGCAAGCAGCGGCAAACTCTTTACATGCGGTAGTACACATTAAATCTACCGTGTTGTCTAAAACTCAAACCGTGCAGCAAACTCCCGATATATTCGATTTCTTTTTTGGACCCGGCAATGGGGGAGGACAGCGTCAAATGCAAACCGAACCACAAGTTGGCTTTGGCTCCGGAGTTATTATTTCTAACGATGGATACATAGTGACCAATAATCACGTAATCGAAGGAAGTGATGAAATAGATGTTACCTTAAACGATAAGCGTGGCTTCAAAGCAAGACTGATAGGAACAGATCCAAACACCGATTTGGCATTATTAAAAATCGAAGGAAAAGATTTTCCGACTTTACCCGTTGGCGATTCCGAATCATTGAAAGTAGGCGAATGGGTATTGGCAGTAGGAAATCCTTTTAATTTGACTTCAACTGTTACTGCAGGTATAGTTAGTGCAAAAGCACGTAGCTTAGGAGTTTACGGACAGAATGGCGGAGTAGAATCGTTCATTCAAACAGACGCGGCTATCAATCGAGGAAATAGTGGAGGCGCATTGGTAAATACTCGCGGTGAACTTATTGGAATCAATGCTGTTCTCTCTTCTCCTACAGGAGCTTATGCCGGTTACGGATTTGCTATTCCTTCGAGTATCATGGTTAAAGTAGTTTCCGACTTAAAGCAATATGGAACTGTGCAACGTGCTATGTTGGGAATTATGGGAGGAGACAATAATGCTGAGCTGTCGAAAGAAAAAGATTTAGAAGTAGTCGATGGAGTTTATGTGAGTAAAGTTACAGAAGGTTCTTCTGCTGCTGACGCAGGAATGAAAGAAAATGATGTGATAACAGCTTTAGATAATAAAACGGTGAAAACGATGGCAGAAATGCAAGAAGCATTAGCTAAACGTCGTCCGGGAGATAAGATAAAAATAAAAGTCATTCGTGATAAAAAAGAGAAGACTTTGGATGTAACTTTAAAAAATGCCCAAGGCAACACTAAGGTAGTAAAAAATGCCGGGATGGAGTTGCTCGGAGCTGCATTTAAAGAACTACCGGATGATGTAAAAAAACAATTAAATCTAAATTATGGCTTGCAAGTCTCAGGAGTAAGCGATGGAAAAATGAAAGATGCAGGCATTCGCAAGGGATTTATTATTTTGAAAGCTAACGGAGAAACGGTAAGAAAAGTTGAAGATTTAGAAACCATTATGAAGGCTGCTGTACAGTCTCCCGATCAAGTATTATTTTTAACAGGAATATTCCCGTCCGGCAAACGTGCAAACTTCGCTGTCGACCTAATGCAAGAGTAGTTGAGGTCTGTTTCTTAAAGGTTGTATAATAAAGTAGAAATAGTTACGTTATAATTGCGATAGAAAATAATAAGTCGTAACTTTGCACCTCAAATTTGTTTTAAAAGGATGAGACAATTAAAGATTACCAAAAGTATCACTAACAGGGAGAGTGCTTCTCTTGACAAGTATTTGCAGGAAATCGGTCGTGAAGACTTGATTACCGTTGAGGAGGAAGTAGAATTAGCCCAGCGCATTCGAAAAGGTGACCGTGTAGCTCTTGAAAAGCTAACTAGAGCAAACTTACGTTTCGTCGTTTCTGTAGCTAAACAGTACCAAAACCAAGGCTTAAGTCTGCCCGACTTAATTAATGAAGGCAATTTAGGATTGATAAAGGCCGCTGAGAAGTTCGATGAAACACGAGGATTTAAGTTTATTAGTTATGCTGTATGGTGGATTCGTCAATCTATTCTGCAAGCTTTAGCAGAACAATCGCGAATAGTTCGCTTGCCGTTAAATCAAGTTGGTTCGTTGAATAAAATCAGCAAAGCCTTCTCTAAGTTTGAGCAAGAAAATGAACGTAGACCTTCACCAGAAGAGCTGGCAGATGAATTGGATATTCCCGTAGACAAAATATCGGATACATTGAAAGTGTCGGGAAGACATATTTCGGTAGACGCACCTTTTGTTGAAGGAGAAGACAATAGCCTACTTGATGTGCTAGTCAATGATGACTCCCCTATGGCGGATAGAGCTTTGGTAAATGAATCTCTTGCGAAAGAAATTGATAGAGCACTTTCTACGTTAACCGATAGAGAGAAGGAAATAATCCAAATGTTTTTCGGTATTGAAACTCAAGAAATGACGTTAGAAGAAATCGGTGATAAATTCGGCCTCACACGTGAGCGAGTTCGCCAGATTAAAGAAAAAGCGATAAGAAGACTAAGACAAAATTCGCGTAGTAAATTGCTTAAATCTTACTTGGGATAAGTTAAGAATATCAATTTCAGTAAACCATTTTAGAATCGTGTAAGAATGTAAGGTTAATAAAGCAAACCTTCTCCTTGCACGATTCTTTGTATATTATATTGTAGTGTCATATCTATTTTGTAATAGGTCTCAACTCTTTCATCTCCTCTATTTCCTCGATTTGAGTATTTCTATATATGCTGAGCTTACTTTTTAGTAAATGAATTTCATCTTGCATACTATTTATCTTAGCTAATAAATGATGAATGGCATCTATACCGGGAATATTGATAGAAAGGTCGTAATAGAGTCGAATGTATTTTCCCAAGTCTGCTAATTGAGAAGTCAATAAATACTTCTCGGTATTGTCAATATATATATCTATCAAGCCATTTTCTTCTAACATTAAAAGAAAACTTGGGTCAATTTTGCATTTGTAGCAATATTCGCTAATAATGATTAAGTCGTTGCGCATAGTTTAATTTGGTTTTAGTGGAGATTTTGCAGTTCCATAAATAATTCTTTTTGTCTTTCAGTCAATTTGGTAGGTATATCGATGGAGTAGGTGATAATTAAATCTCCTGCTTGTTCTTCTTTTTTATATACAGGAAAACCTTTTCCTTTGAGACGAACCTTAGTAGCATTTTGAGTCTCAGGCTTAATTTTAAGTTTCACTTTACCATCTAACATATCCACCGTTTGTTCTCCTCCCAAAATTGCGGTGTAGAGGTTTAGCGAAACGGTTATATATAAATCATTGCCTACACGCTTAAATAAATCATCTTCGGGAATTACAAAAGTGATATATAAATCGCCGGCCAAACCACCGCTCATTCCTACTCCTCCATGCCCATTCAATTTAATGACTTGCCCATTGGCTATGCCTGCCGGCACTGTTATGCGAATATTCTTGCCATTTACAGCTAAAATTTGCTTGTGAGTACGAGCAGCTTCTCGTAAGGGAACTGTTAGCTCGACATTGTAATCCTGCCCACGATAGCCTGTGCTCTCTCTATTTCTTCCTCCAACATTCGTTTTCCTACCAAATATTGATTCAAAGAAATCAGAGAAATTACTTCCGTTTTCTGTTTGTTGGTATTGATATTGCTGTTGTTGCTGTTGCCGATGAGCTTCAAATTCATCGGCTCGCTTCCAATTTTCGCCATATTCATCATATTTCTTTCTTTTTTCAGGGTCACTAAGTACTTGATTTGCTTCATTTATTTCTTGAAATTTTTGATTAGCAGTATTATCATTTGGATTTAAGTCCGGATGATATTTACGTGCTAATTTTCTAAAAGTTTTCTTTATCTCATTTTGTGAAGCATTCTTTTCTACCCCTAACGTTTTATAATAATCTATATAGTCCATATTTTAAAATCTGTTTATTTATTAGAAATCTTTATTTCTTTTAGAACAAATAAAGAGACTATTTGGTTGAACTATTTTTTTTATCTTTCGTACAAGGGGAAATAATGCTTATAAAAAGAATAAATCATTTGTTATGCCAATATTTTTAGATTAGCTTCTTTATTCTTAATTAATTATAAAAAATAAGCTATATTTGCCTAATATGTTCGTAATATGAAAACTAAAGTTTTTTCATATTACATAAATGTTATTCTCTCGAAAAATAATAATTATAACTATGAAACGAATATTTATTCTCATTATTGGTCTTTTTATCGTTTGCGGACTATCTGCTCGTGTCAAAGAAGTTAAACTAAATATTGTGGAAACAAGTGACATACACGGCAACTTCTTTCCCTATAATTTCATAGAACAAAAAGCTTGGGGAGGTAGTTTAGCTCGTGTGCATACTTTTGTACAAAAGAAGCGTGAAATATATAAAGACAATCTCATATTAATAGATAATGGAGATATTCTTCAAGGACAACCTTCTGCCTATTACTATAACTTTATAGATACAGTGTCCACTCATTTAGCAGCGAGAATGATGAATTTCATGGGCTATAATGTAGGCAACATGGGCAATCATGATGTAGAAACAGGTCATCCCGTATACGACCGTTGGATTAAAGAATGTAATTTTCCTATATTGGGAGCTAATATTATTCGTACAGTAGACGAGAGTAACTATTTGAAACCTTATGAAGTATTAGTGCGTGATGGGGTAAAGATAGTGGTACTTGGCATGATTACTCCTGCTATTCCTGCTTGGTTGCCAAAAGGACTTTGGGAAGGACTTCGGTTCGATGATATGGAAAAGACGGCAAAGAAATGGATGAAAGTGATTAAAGAAAAAGAAAAGCCTGATTTGGTGATTGGAGTATTTCATGCTGGAAAAGATGAGTTCTTGATGGCTGGTAAATATAGAGAGAACGCTTCCTATTCTGTAGCAAAGAATGTGCCCGGCTTCGATATTATACTTATGGGACATGACCATTTGCGTCAATGTGTTAAGATAGTAAATATAAAAGGAGATTCTGTTTTAATTATAGACCCGGCTTCCAATGGGGCGTATGTTTCTGATATAGACGTAAAGCTAACGTTGAAAAATGGGAAGGTGCAGAGCAAAAAAATAAAAGGAATGCTTTCTGATGTGAACAAATATGGAGTTAGTAAATCTTTTATGGGAAAGTTTGCATCTGAATATGTTGAAATAGAAAAGTTCGTATCTAAGAAGATAGGCATATTTACCGAAACGATTAGTACCAAACCTGCTTATTTTAAATCTTCGGCCTTTATCGACTTAATTCATGCTTTACAGTTAAATATTACAGGAGCTGATATTTCATTTACCGCCCCTCTATCTTTCAAAGCTGAAATAGATAAAGGCGACGTATTTGTTAGCGATATGTTTAGTCTTTATAAGTATGAGAATATGCTCTATACAATGAATTTGTCCGGAAAAGAAATAAAAGCTTACTTAGAAATGTCTTATGCTTTATGGACAAATCAAATGAAATCTCCGGATGATCACCTTTTGTTACTAAAAAAATCTAAGTTTGATAATGAACGACAAAGTTTTGTAAACCAAAGTTTTAATTTTGATTCGGCAGCAGGCATCATTTACACAGTAGATGTGACTAAACCAAAGGGGCAAAAGATAACTATCATCAGCATGGCAAATGGTTCGCCTTTTGAAGAAGATAAAATATATAGGGTAGCTCTCAATTCTTATCGAGGAAATGGAGGAGGGGAATTGCTAACTAAAGGTGCAGGTATATCATCCGATGAGTTAGAAAGCCGAATAATTACCTCTACTTCTAAAGACCTTCGTTATTATCTGATGAATTATATCTATAAGAAACAAGTTATTAGTCCTAAATCTTTGAAACAATGGAAGTTTATTCCCGAAGAATGGGTTAATCCGGCAGCAGACAGAGACTACGAACTTCTATTTAAAGAAAAAAGTCCACTCTTCTTGTAGCAAAATAAACTTATAACCAAATGTACATAATGAATTTATTATGTACATTTGCCGTAGTATAGTAAATTATCAATTAAGGAAAACACAAAAAACAGTTATTATGAGTATCAAGTTTCGTTTGATTATAATGAATTTCTTACAGTATGCTATTTGGGGAGCATGGTTAATCTCACTAGGCGCATATTTAGGGGGAGGTCTCCACTTCTCAGGATTACAAATTGGTAGCTTTTTCGCTACTATGGGTATTGCGTCCCTCTTTATGCCTGCCATAATGGGAGTTATTGCCGACAGATGGGTGCCGGCTCAAAAGCTATTAGGTATTTGTCACCTTATTGCTGCAATGTTTATGGTGGCAGCAGCTTCTCAATCAGCATACGGTCCGCTTTATTCCTTGATACTTTGTAGTGTTATGTTTTATATGCCTACTATCTCACTTTCTAATTCAGTTGCTTATAATGCTCTTGAGAAAGCAGGATTAGATACTGTGAAAGCATTTCCACCTATTCGTGTGTGGGGAACAGTTGGTTTTATCTGCGCTATGATTGGAGTAGATTTACTTGATTTGACCATGTCTTCAGGACAACTTTATATGTCGGCAGGTATTGCTTTATTTTTAGGTGTATATGCTTTCTCGCTTCCCGCTTGTCCCGTTTGTAAAATAGGTAAAAATCAATCGTGGGTAGATACCTTGGGATTGCGTGCTTTCGCATTGTTTAAGCAAAAAAAGATGGCAATCTTTTTTATCTTTTCCATGTTATTAGGAGTTTCACTTCAGATAACGAATGCTTTCGCTAACGACTATCTCACTAACTTTTTTGGGCAGAATCCATCTTATCAAGGAACATTTGGAGTAGAGCATGCTAACATACTTATTTCTCTCTCTCAAGTGTCGGAAACACTATGTATCTTACTCATTCCTTTCTTCTTGCGTAAATTCGGGATCAAAAAGGTAATGCTTATTAGTATGTTTGCTTGGGTATTACGTTTTGCTTTATTAGGTGCAGGTAATCCGGGAGATGGTGTTTGGATGCTTGTACTTTCTATGGTAGTTTATGGTGTTGCTTTCGATTTTTTCAATATTTCAGGTTCGCTATACGTGGACAAAGAAACACCTTCTTCTATTCGCTCAAGCGCTCAAGGAGTATTTATGATTATGACTAATGGCTTTGGAGCTTTCTTTGGTTCTTACGCAGCCGGTAAAGTAGTAGAAATGGAAGGTTGGCCTAATTCGTGGTACATATTTGCGGCTTATGCTCTAATAGTAGGCATTTTGTTTGCATTAATCTTTAAATATAAATATACGCCAACAAAGGCGAAATGATTTTTTAACTAAATAGTAATGGATAAAAAAGTAGAATTAAAGGTAGTTGGTCTTTCCGGCATGGCAGCACAAGAGGGAGCTTATATGTTAGTGTTGCAAGAAGTAGACGGCGAACGTCAAATTTCGATTGTCACAGGCGCATACGAAGCACAAGCAGTTGCTCTAAGAGTAAAAGGAATAGCTCCGGAACGTCCGCTTACTCACGATCTTTTTACTACTTTCGCAAGTGCTTTTAATATAAAACTGAAAGAAACTTACATATATAAGATGGAAGACGGGATGTTCTTTTCCTATCTTTGTTTTGAGCAAAATGGTGAGATTATTCAAGTAGAAGCGCGCGTATCGGATTCTATTCCCTTAGCCTTGTGTTTTGGAAGTCCCATCCATATTTCGGAAGATATTTTAAATGGTAAAGATGTTCATACTAAAAGTAGCCATCCGGCTTTTGCTCCTCTTAATTATACCGAAGATGCAACTTTGAAAGCTGCGCTTAAAAATGCAGTAGACACAGAACAGTTTGAATTTGCCGCAATACTCAGAAACGAACTGCTTCGACGCGAAGCAGAAGCTAAGAAACAGAAATAAGATAATGCATATATTCTATACTCCAGACATAAAGGAAAAAGCAGAGTTGCCCGAAGAAGAAGCCCAACATTGCGTGCGTGTATTACGTCTAACGCAAGGAGACGAAGTGATGTTAACCGATGGCAAAGGCTCTTTTTATAAAGCGGAAATAAATGCAGCCACGGGGAAACGTTGTTTAGTGACGGTAAAAGAGACAATAAATCAAGATCCACTTTGGAAAGCTCACCTGCATATAGCAATGGCACCAACTAAAAATATGGATCGTAACGAATGGTTTGCGGAGAAAGCTACTGAGATAGGCTTTGATGAATTGACTTTTCTTAATTGTCGATTTTCGGAACGAAAGGTGATAAAAAACGAACGAATAGAGAAAATACTAGTGTCAGCAATAAAGCAATCTCTCAAAGCTACCTTGCCGTTACTTAATGAAATGACCGACTTTGATAAGTTTATTGCTAAAGATTTTCGAGGACAGAAGTTTATAGCTCATTGCTACGAGGGTGAGAAACCAATGCTGAAAGAAATAATTCGTAAGGGAGAAGATGCTTTAGTACTTATTGGACCCGAAGGAGACTTCAGTCCGGAAGAAGTAGAAAAAGCAATCGCTCATGGATTCGTGCCTATCAGTTTAGGGAAATCTAGATTACGTACAGAAACAGCAGCCTTAGTGGCTTGTCATATTCTTAATTTGATGAATCAATAACTTAACATGTATATTAATGGGAAAGAAAAGTTTTGTATTCAATTTATTGGCGTTAGTAACGTTGATAATATTTACAACATCTTGCTCAAAGAAGGTAGAGTACGTTAACGTCATTCCATCTGATGCAGCAGTAGTTGTTTCGGTTGATTTAAAGTCTATTGTTTCTAAAAGTGGTTTCACGGACAAAATCAATGAACCTATTCAAAAAAAGATGCTCGATGCACTAAAGAATGGATTGGGTGCAAAGTCGTTCGGATATATGGAAAAAGTGATAAAAAACCCATCGGAGTTGGGACTTTCGGTGAACGATAAAATTTATTTCTTTGCTTATATGCCTAATTATAAGTTAGGAATGGCAGCCAAAGTAACAGATATAGATAAACTTAAGGAAGCATTTAAATTGCTGGCAGATGAACAGGCTTGCAGTGCTTTAACCGAGACGAATGGATATTATCAAGCAACTGTTGCCGACAAGTCTATTTGCGCTTTCAACGAGACATCGCTGTTGATATTAGAAGCTAATGATGCAGCTTCGAACGAAAAAGTAGCTGCATTAATGACTCAAAAGAAAGAAAACAGCATTAACAGCAATAATGGTTTCCGTAAGATGACGGAAGAAGATGGAGATATAGCTGCTTATTTCTCTTTTTCTTCGATACCGGACATCTATTTGGCACAGATAAAGAATGCTTTACCTAAAGAGATAAATCCAACAGATATTTCGTTCCTATCAACTTTGAATTTTGATAAAGGAAGAATTGCCATAGAAGGAGAAATGTATTCCGATAATAAGATTGTGACAAAATGGATGGAAGATTCAGAAAGTAAGATGAGCAAACTCAACTCTACTTTCTTAAACTATTTTCCGGCTACTTCTCTTGCTTACATGAGCTTTAATACCAACTATTTATCTACTTACAATATGTTGGGACAAGGACTTGAATCTTTGGGATTAGAGATAGATGCAAAGCAATTGTTAGCTTCAATAGATGGAGATATAGCGGTGGCTTTAACTTCATTGAATGCACAAGGAGAACCTTCGATTACAGCATATATTGAGGCTAAAGATGATTATTTACTTCAAACAACTGCAGCGTTTTGTCGTAGCATGAGTATTGGTAACAGAAACTTAATAGAGAATGGAGAGAAGAACTATATCTATAAGAATGGTAATACGGTAGTGTACTTTGGTATGCAGAAGAAACATTTTTACGTGACTAACGATGCCAATATTTACAAGAATATTAATAAGAAAGTGGACAATTCTATGGCAGATGCACTTTGGAAAAGCGAAGCAAAGAAGTCATGTTCATTTATGGTTGTCAATATGCAAGAAGTATTGGCTAATCCGATGTTTGGAACGTTGATGGCTATGGGGGGAAAAGAAGCGGAAGTAATAAAAATAGTGATGGGTGAATGTTCCTATATGGATATGTCCATACCTGCATTCAATAAGGCAGAGATAAACATCGTACTAAAAGACACGAAAGAGAATGTGCTTAGCCAGATTGTAAAAGGTATTAGTAAAACACTCATTAAATAAAAGAATAAAGTGAATAATATCAATTTACAACAGACCTTACCTTTAGTCTTTGCGGACAGAGATTCGGTTTGTTCTGATATTTGGCATCAGAATGTGGAGTTCTTACGTGGCAAAACATATTTAGTAGAGGCGGCTTCCGGTACAGGGAAGTCGTCTCTTTGCAGTTATATATATGGTTATCGGAACGATTACCAAGGTATCATCTGTTTCGATGGAGAAAATAGTAAGAAGTACACGGTAAAGCAGTGGGTAGAAGTGAGAAAACATACATTAAGTATGTTGTTTCAAGAATTGCGTCTCTTTACGGAACTGACTGCATGGGAAAATGTGCAGTTAAAAAACAGCTTGACGGGGTTTAAATCTCGAAAAGAAATAACGGCTTACTTCGAAGCTTTAGATTTAGTAGAAAAGATGGACGCTAAAGTAGGACAAATGTCGTTTGGACAGCAACAACGAGTTGCATTCATTCGTTCTTTGTGCCAACCTTTTGATTTTATCTTCCTCGACGAACCTATCAGTCATTTGGACGAAGCAAACAGTCAAAGGATGGGAGAATTACTTATAAAGGAAGCAAGAGCTCAAGGTGCAGGTATTATAGTTACCTCAATAGGCAAGCATATTGAATTGGATTACGATAAAACACTACGACTATGAGGTTAGTATGGAAATTATTACGACAACACATCAGCTTGCCTCAATTAGCCGGTTTCTTTTTGGCAAACTTATTTGGAATGACCATTGTATTGTTAGGAATTCAATTTTATCGAGATGTAGTTCCTCTGTTTACTGCGGGCGACAGCTTCATAAAGAAAGATTATATCATTGTTACCAAAAAAGTGAGTACACTTGGTTCATTGGTAGGTAAAAGCAATTCGTTTTCTCAAGCAGACATTGACGAAATACGCGACCAAGCTTTTGCTAAAGGAGTGGGAGAGTTTCGCCCTTCACAATTCTCAGTTTCGGCAGGTATGGGCATGGAGTCGGCAGGTATTCATCTTTCCACAGATATGTTTTTTGAATCTGTGCCTGATGAATATGTAGATGTAAGTCTTGATAAATGGCATTTTGAGCCGGGAAGTCATCTTATTCCTATTATTATCCCGCGCAATTATCTCAATCTATATAACTTTGGCTTTGCACAAGCTCGGAGTTTGCCTAAACTATCAGAAGGCTTAATGGGAATGATATCGTTAGATATTATCATGAGCGGGAATGGTAAACAAGAGCAATATAAAGGTAATATTGTAGGATTCTCTAATCGGCTAAATACCATTTTAGTTCCCGAAGAATTTATGAGTATGGCAAACCATGCCTTTGCTCCTAATGCTAAAGTGGAAGCTTCGAGACTTATTGTTGAAGTACGCAATCCGGCTGACGATGCTATTGCCAAATTCTTCTCCAATAAGGGGTACGAAACGGAGGATAATAAATTAGACGCCGGTAAAACTACTTACTTTTTGAAACTCATCATTGGTATTGTCTTAGGTGTAGGAGTATTCATTAGTATATTATCATTCTATATTCTTATGTTAAGCATTTATTTGCTTTTACAGAAAAACACCACTAAGCTCGAAAATCTATTGTTGATAGGCTATAGTCCTGCTCGAGTAGCACTGCCTTATCAGTTATTAACTCTCGGTCTGAATGCTTTGGTCTTGATTCTTTCAATCATAGGAGTTGCTTGGGCACGAGTACATTATCTTTCGGTAATTACTCAATTGTTTCCTCAATTAGAAGTTGGTAATCTATATGTAGTCGAATTTATCGGCGTTTTTCTCTTTGCTGCCGTTTCTGTGATGAATGCCTTAGCTATTCGTCGTAAGGTCGATTCCATCAGAATAAAGAAGTAAATCGAATGTCTTAAAGTAATAAATATAAAAATAAATGAAGATGAAAAAAGTAGTTTATAGTGAGAAAGCCCCTGCTGCAATTGGTCCTTATAGTCAAGCCATCGAAGCTAATGGGATGTTATTTGTTTCGGGTCAATTGCCTGTGGATGCTACTACCGGTGCTTTTATTCCCGGAGGAGTAACAGAACAGACAAAACAGTCGCTAGACAATATAAAACATATTTTGGCGGAAGCCGGACTAACCACTGCGCACATTGTGAAAACCACCGTCTTTCTTGCCGATATGTCGTTGTTTGCAGAGATGAACGCAGTATATGCTACTTATTTCGATGGCGCTTATCCCGCACGTTCTGCTGTTGCTGTTAAAGATTTGCCAAAGAATGCGCTGGTAGAGATTGAATGTATAGCAGTAAGTCAGCAACAATAAAACTACTTCCACCTACAAAGATAAAATCATCTGCCTCTGCTTTTGCTCTTGCAGCATTCAAAGCAGTAGGCACATCTTTGTATGTGGTACCTTTTAAGTTTGCTTCTAATGCTAATGTCGATAATTCTTCTTCGTTGAGCGCTCTCTTGACGCTTGCTTTAGTAAAATAATAAATAGCATCCTTAGGCAATAGAGCAAGCACGCCCCGAATATCTTTATCGTTGACCATACCTATTACAATATGTAGTTTTCGGTAAACTTGTTTGCTAAGTTGTTCTGCTATATAAGCAATTCCGCCTATATTATGTCCCGTGTCGCATACAATGGTTGGGCAAGAACTTATTTTTTGCCAACGTCCCATCAAACCTGTTAACTCGCACACTTCGCCAAACCCTTTTTTTACATTTTCTTCCGTAAACGAGAATCCTTTTTCCTTCAAGATACGCAGTGATGAAAGCAAAGTATTCGTATTTTTCAATTGACATAATCCACCTAACTCTCCTTTTAGATTGGCATAATCTGTAGTTTGATAGAGCCATTCTCCGGTAGATAGTTTTTCTGAATGGGACAGAAGTTGTTGTTCTTCAGCAAAGAAAATAGGCGCATTCATTTCTTTTGCTTTCTGAATGAATACGGGTTTTGTTTCGGGACTTGTTTCTCCAATAACAACAGGTACATTCGGCTTGATAATCCCGGCTTTTTCTCCGGCAATCAGTTCAAGTGTATTACCCAAGAACTGTGTATGATCGAAACTAATGTTCGTAATAATACTAAGTTCGGGAGTTATAATATTTGTGCAGTCTAGTCTACCTCCCAATCCAACCTCAATGACAGCAACATCTATTTTTTGTTCGGCAAAATAAAGAAAAGCCATTGCGGTGGTTAATTCAAAGAAAGAAGGACTTAAAGGTTCAAAGTAAGAGCGGTGACATTCTACAAACGAAGTGACAAATTCCTCCGATATTTGTGTTCCGTTTACTCTAATGCGTTCTCTAAAATCTGCGAGATGAGGAGAAGTATATAATCCTGTCCTATATCCGGCTGCTTGCAAAATAGCGGCTAAAGTGTGAGAACAAGAACCTTTTCCATTTGTTCCGCCTACATGAATAGTTTTGAAATGAGAGTGAGGATGCCCAAAGTGATTATCTAATAAATGAGTATTACTCAATCCTTCTTTATAAGCTGATCCACCTACTTGTTGGAACATAGGAACGCTATTATATAAATAGTTTAATGTTTGTTTATAATTCATTCTTTTTATATATTTTAACCGTATTTTGAACCTTTGTATCTCCAAATTGGTTAATTTTAGAAACATAATTAACCACCGAGTCAGTTGGTTTGAAATAGATTGCAAATATCAACATTTTAATCTAAGAAAGTATGGGAACAAAGAAAAATTTCGTTTTAGACACCAATGTTATCCTTCATGATTATACTTGTCTGAAGTCTTTCCAAGAGAATGATATTTATCTACCTATTGTAGTCCTCGAAGAACTGGATAAGTTTAAGAAGGGAAATGAGCAAATTAATTATAACGCCCGAGAGTTTGTGCGTGAGTTGGACTTGATAACCGACGGCATCAAGTCTCTGAAAGAAGGTGTCAGTTTGGGTGAGGGAATGGGCAAGTTGTATATCATTACCGAGGGAGTGGAATCGCCCGCAGTGAAGAAAGCTTTTATGGAACGCAAGCCCGATCATGAAATATTAGCAACTGCCGATTGGATTATTAAGGTTCGCTGTCCCGGTGAAAAGACCATTTTAGTAACCAAAGACGTGAATCTGAGGATGAAAGCTCGCTCTATAGGAGTTCCTTGCGAAGATTACATCACCGATAAGGTAGTGGATATTGACGCTTTTGAAAAGACAAATGAAGTCTTTGATAATATTGCTTCCGAAATTGTAGACCGCATCTACTCGTCTAAAGATGGAATAGATATTGGTGAATTTGATTTCAAAAATATTGTTCAACCCAATGAATGCTTTGTACTAAAAAGCGATCGTGCGAGTGTGCTTGCGCGCTATAATCCCTTTACACATTGTGTGCAAAGAATCAATAAATCGAAAAACTATGGTATTGAGCCTCGTAATGCAGAGCAAAGTTTTGCTTTCGAAATACTTAACGACCCGGATATTAAGTTAGTTGCACTTACCGGAAAGGCAGGCACAGGTAAAACACTTCTTGCGCTGGCTGCCGCATTGGGTAAATTGACAGATTATAAGCAAATATTGCTTGCCCGTCCTATTGTTGCGTTATCAAATAAGGACTTAGGTTTCTTACCCGGCGATGCTACGGCTAAAGTAGCTCCTTATATGCAACCTTTGTTCGATAATCTAAATGTTATCAAGCGTCAGTTTGCCGGAAGCTCTGCCGAAGTAAAACGAATAGAAGAGATGCAAAAAAGTGAACAACTTGTTATAGAAGCTCTTGCCTTTATTCGTGGACGTAGCTTATCGGAGACTTATTGCATCATTGATGAAGCTCAAAACTTAACACCTCATGAAATAAAAACTATTATCACTCGTGCAGGAGAAGGAACAAAGATGGTGTTTACCGGAGATATTCAACAGATAGACCAACCTTATTTGGATAGTCAATCCAATGGTTTGGTATATATGATAGACAAAATGAAAGGACAGAACATCTTTGCTCACGTTAATTTATTGAAGGGAGAGAGAAGTAAGCTAAGTGAATTGGCTAGTAATATTCTGTAATAGTCTTTCGGACTTATTGCTTCGCCTATATTATCGTCAAT
>JAVVPX010000023.1:0-27781 GCA_036655555.1 Bacteroidaceae bacterium
AACGAGAGGTGTAACCGCAGCAAAACAAATAGAAGCGGTTACAGATACAACTACAACAGGAATAAAAGTAGCCAATGTAGCAGTAGGAGCCACGGCTGATATTATGGGGTCTGAAATAAAGAAAACGACAGCAACAGAGGAAATTGTCGCTAATACATCTGTAGCTGCAAGTGAAGCCGGTAAAGGAGCTGCAAAATTACCTTTTCCTTGGAATATTGTAGCGATTGGTGGAGCTATTGCTGCTGCTATTGCCGCATTCGCTATGATTCCTAAATTCGCCACAGGAGGAATTTATACAGGAGGTACAGTATCAGGAGATAAAGGATTAGCACGATTAAATAAAGGTGAAATGATACTCAACGGAGGGCAGCAATCAAGACTATTTGAAGCTATCAATTCGGGAAACATGGGCGGTAAGGTAAGCACTACCCTAGTGTCGGGCACGGCTGTTATACGTGGTGATGACGCATTTTTACAACTTAGTAACTATATGAAAAAGTCAGGAAGGAGATTACCAAGATGAGCTATAAACTAAAATACACAGTACCATTTAAGACTATAAACAATATTTCTATGTTGGTAGAAATATTATTGGAGGGTTATACCGGAGAAGCTATGGAATTAGTAGGGGCGGAATCGCCTTTTAATGTATCGACAGACGATGAAGATTTCCTTTACACTCCTTATCGGTTCTCTTCCGCTACATTATCGTTAGTCGGTGGCGATTATATGCAAGAGCTTTACTCAACAGGTTATCAACAGTATAAAGTCAATCTTAAAAGAGAGGGAATAATAATATGGACGGGGTTTATTTCTCCCGAAATGTACACGCAGGATTACGCTAACCAAACATTTGAGATAGATATAGAATGCGTTTCGGCTATGTCGGTACTTGAATATATTGATTATAAAAAAGTTGGCAATAAAATTACATTTGTCACAATACAAAGTTTAATTCAAAAGTGCGTAGAAGAATCAAAAGGCGATTACACTAGCGTATATATTCCTAGAGTTTATTCAACGGAAGCCAACATGGCTAGCGATGCCCTCCGGTTGATGGAGATAAGCGAACAAAACTTTTTCGATGAAGACGATAAAGCGATGAACTTAAAAGAGGTATTAGAGGAGGTATGTAAGTTCTTAAATTGGACGTGCGTAGATTGGTCGGGTGACTTATACTTTGTAGACATAGACCATCAAGGAGAATATTTTCAATGCGCAAAAGATTTCCTTTCAGGTAGTAACGTAAACGCAATAAATTCGTTAACGGTTCAGAACTTAGGATTTGCAGGTTCGGGGCATACTTTCGATATATTAGGAGGTTACAACAAAGTCACGGTAAAGGATAGTAATTATTGCATTAATCAGATATTCCCCGAAGAAGATTTTGATAAGCTAGAAGCATTTTGCGATTCGCCTACAATAAATGAAAAACATAAGATACAAGAAAAAAAATACTTTACATCTGATATATTTAAATTACAGCATTTCATCGCTCCGAGTGGTATGGTCTCACAAATTCCCGTAGATGAGGCTGATTTAGCAGAGTATAAAAGTCACCCATTAGACCTTTTAGGAATAATGCCAATATGGAGATGCACATATAATGAGCGTCATGTAAACGGACAATGGATACCCGACATTAACGAGTACAATTGGGAAAAAATTTATCAATGTACAAACAAAAATATTCTTCCGTTAAAAAAATTACTCCAATTTAAAAAACCGTTAATGGTTCTAGCACTAACAAAAGGAATGGCTATAAGCATTTCATGTTCTATTCAATATTGTAAGCGGTTCGATATGGTCGAATGGGGTAATAAAGAAAAAGGTTTCGAAGATGGTGAGATATATATACCATGCAGAATTAGTATAGGTAGTTGGTGGTTTGATGGTAGAACTAAAACATGGGTTTTCGGTGAACCTAAATATTTTGACCTTACATTTAATTCCAATAGTTTTTATTCGGGGTCGTGGGTCGAATGTGATTGCAACAAAACATTGCAACAAAAGTATGACGGTTTAAAGGGATATTTAATAATTATGGATAGTTTTTTGCGTGGTGAATTATTATTTGAAATGCACACTCCTATGGATACTCACCAGATAGAGAAACCGGGGTATTTTATAAAAGATATAAAAATGTCAATATCGCAACCGGATGATTTAAATAGTAAATCATCGGATAGGACTTATCAGAATGTAATCACCGAAAAATATATTAATCCACTCGATGATATAGAATTTAAAATATCATCTTACAACGATGACGGATTATGTCACAGCAAAGTAATATTAGGTAATCAATACCTTACTAACAACCTATATTCAGCTATTTATTCAAGAAAAATTAGACCCGAGGAACAATTAATACAACGTATTGTAAACCAATATAATAAACCGAAAAAGAAACTTACGCAAGAGCTTAAATACAACCAAAGCGTTACACCTATAACGGAATTGTCGGACGTTTTTATGGTTGGAAATAGATTCGCATTAGTAGGAGAAAAGATAGACTTTAAAAACGAACGCACCACGTGCACAATGATAGAAAAATGGTAACAATAATTAATAAGTCAATACCGGCAAAACCGAGGTCTAAGAATTATCCGACAGGAACTATTATATCCAATACAGGCGGAGGCAACGGAGGCTCTACTACCATAATCAATCAGCAGTCAGAAAGCACTCCTTTAATCAAAGAGAACGACCTAACTACGCAAACCGACAAAAACGCTCTTTCATCTCTTCGAACAAAAAAAGAGATATTAACAGCAGACAATAAAGTCAAGGAAGAACTAAAAGCGGAATTGTTATCTAAAAATGCAGACGATACCGCAAAAGGACTGATAACATTTTTAAAAGGACTTATCGCTAACGAATTGTCTACTTTTGCAAAAGGAATAGACGTTAAAGGTGGAGCGAAGATAGATGATGCGACCATAACAAACGCATTAATAGCATTAATAGTTGAGGCTACAAATTTAACAGCAACTGACGGAACGATAGGTCTATTAAACGTTATCAAAGGATTAATTTCTAAAGGCTTAGCGACCTTTGAGCAAGGAGTTAATATTAAAGGTGGAGCTAATATAGATAACATCACCGAGATAGTCAACTTCTTAAAAGGCTTTGTAAGCAAAGATGTAGCAACCTTTGAAAAAGGATTAAAAGATACCGCTAACCCTGAAAGCAATACAGGATGGTGGATAGGCTACGATGCACAAGGTAACGCAGTAATGCACATTGACAAGATAGAAGTTAGGATGGAAGCTCTCTTTAAGGTTTTAAAGATAGACCAATTATCCTTTGTTGATGGAGGATTAGCGAGTACTTGCGGCTCAATGATTTGCTCAAAAGTGCAATTAGTCAATGGCAATTACCGTTGTTTCTTTAACACCTCTGATGGTAAGGTGGTACGTAAGATTGAATTAGACGACCAAGTCAGATGTCAAGTCTTCACAGGTACAGGCTTAAAATATTATTGGAGGTTGGTAGTCGGTGTAGGTAATGATTACATAGACCTATCAGATACCGACAAAGATGGGTCTGGAGTACCTGCTGAGAATGACCATATAATCCAACTAGGTAATAGAACGAATCCCGATAGACGGAATGCTATTATTTTAGAGACCTACGGCACTAATGCTCCTAGCTTTAATCAATACGAGGGAATTAACTCCTTTACGTTAGTAGGTAAAGCAAAGACTACTTTTAGTCCTAAGGGCAATCTTATCACAGGCGATTTAAGGCTCAATAATGGTAAAACCGTTGTCGAGTACACAGATGGAAAGATTACCGAAACAATCACCTCTACAGACGAGAAGATAGCTACCGTCAAAGCTGATGGGAGGAACTTACTACGTAGGAGCAGATGTACTAGCGAATCGCCCGTTAATGTAGATGATTACAGACCGTATATGCCTTCAAAATATTTCGAAGCGGCTAATTGTATAGAGAGTTTTAAACAAATTGGAGGTGCTGGGTTGTATTACTATTGCATTAAACCAACGTCCACAACAGGAATATATCTTCAGTTTGGAAGTTACACACTGCCGGCTGACATATTAACCCCTCCTTATACCACTGTTACGGTAGCTTTTGATTATTATATTGAGAGTGCGACTGATATTGGCTCTATATGGACGAAGTTTAGACACACAGTTAACGGCAAGTCAACAGCGCAAGTTATTGTCTTACCTAGCGGAATTAATACTTGGCATCACGTGGAAGCTGTTGTAGATATGAAAGACTATGATGGGGGGGTGATATTATACCGCCCGATTGACTGTTGGAACTTTGCACATATTAATTGGAGCATCTACTACAAGAATATGACTTTAAAAGTAGGTAGTCCCAAAGCAGGACAAGAGACCCCTTGGTCTTCTGCTCCCGAAGATACACTTGATGAGATGCAAAAAAGGCAAGAAACAGCTACTAATTTAGTCGCAGCTCTCACAGCTAAAGCGGCTGACTTGCAAAATCAAATAGACGGAGTAGTAGATAGCTGGTATTACGGATATACACCATCCGCTACCAATTACCCATCTAATATGTGGACTGACGATGTGTTGAGAGAAAAACACGTAGGAGATACTTTCGTTAATACGCAAGCATTTGTTGATAACGCTACTACACCAGACGCAGGTAAAGCGTGGAGGTGGGTTAAAAACGCAGACAGTACATACCTTTGGACATCAATTGCTGATAGCGATACCGTTAAGGCTTTATTAGCTGCATCTAAAGCACAAGATGCAGCGGATGGTAAGCGTAGGGTATTCGTTGCTAAACCTACTGATGCACAAGGTTATGATATAGGCGATTTATGGGTTAATGCCAATTTCGGAGCCTATGTAAATGAATTGTTAGTATGCGTAACCTCTAAGAAAGAGGGTATCGCTTTTAATATCTCTCATTGGAACAAGGCTACTAAGTATACAGATGATACAGCAACAAATGCTCTTAATACTGAGTATAAAACATTTGCGACAAAAACTGAAAAGGAAGTGTCTACTTTGATGACTGCAAAGGATGAATTAAAGACTTCTGTTTCAGAAATTAAGCAAAAGGCTGATAATATTAGCTTAAAGGTTAGTGAGATTAAGGTAGGCGGAAAGAACTATTTCAAAAAAACGACACAAATATTAACTCAAGGCACAGTGCTACCCCAAGTCACTAGAGAGATAAACGAATGTGTTAATGGAGTGTATATCGTTGGATGTCAGCTTAAAGATACGTTTGTGCGTTTTGCTAACGTAATTGATTCGAATGGATTTTGGACTGTTTCGTTTGATTTAAGGGGTTCGCAAGACACAACGTATGTAGGATTTGATATTGATATATGCGATAATCCTTGCGGAAGAGTGAAAGTGACTGAAGATAACGCTTGGAGACATCATGTAGTGACAGCTAATGTAACCAATTATTCAAGTGTTACTTATAATTTTGTAGACTTTAGCGCTTTTGATTGGGCTTATATTTTTGTACGTAACATAAAGATTGAAAAAGGGAATATGGCTACTGATTGGTCACCTGCTCCCGAAGATTTAGCTTCTAAAAAAGAACTAGAAGATACAGGAATAGACATATACAACAACAGAATTACACTTACCGCCGACAAAACGCTGATACAAGCTAATGACGGTACACCTATTGCGGTGTTTGAGATGGTCAATGGAAAACCACAACTAAAATCATCGATGATAAATGTCAATGAATTGTTAGCAGGGAATATTATTTCGGAAGCTATCAAAACTAACGGGTTAAATATAAACGATAAGACAACCATTGATAAAAATGGAGTCTTTCACACGGTAGAAGGTCATTTTAATGGATATATATCGTTTCCGTTCAAAGATATTGTTGATTCTGACGCTATAAACACCAAAAGAAATGTGTGGAAGTTGGTTAATGATTTAAACATTGTAAGCTTTGGAGGTCAAATAGTTTTGCCTATCGATGAAAAATATAATGGATGTTTGGTTAATATCTTTAATTCCTCTTTACCTCCATACACCGGAGCAACCTTGCTTATGGATACACGGGTAACAATAGAAAATGGTTCCGGTTTCTGCTCAGTACATAGCCACCCTACAATAGATTATATATCTCAAACTGAAGTTGTTTTTATTGGTTGTATGTACCAATTTCTTTGCGTTGTAACCGTTTTTTTTGATGGTAGTCGACGGGTAAATTGGGTAGTGTTAAACGGCAATTAAACAAATAATTAACATGGAATATCTAAAAAATCTATTCGTAGGCTTACAACTAGGTATTGTAGCCTACTTAAATCCCATTTCGGGGGAAATAAAAAGCCTTTTAGGGGTATTTGTAATTAACTTTTTATGCGGACTGATTGCAGCTCTATTAGTTAATAAGGAAAGTTTCAACTTTAAAAAAGCATTTAGGTGCGTGATAGAAGCAATGGTTTTCTTTCTTTTAGTAGTGTGCATTTATTGGATAGGCGAGCACAAAGGTAATCCATCGGGAGCGTTACAATGTGTGTCATTTATCACCTATTCTGTCTTTTATTTCTACGGGGTAAATATCCTTAGGAATATCAAATTGGTACTACCTAACAACAGTGTAGGGTACAGGGTAGTATCATTTTTCTATTATGTTTTGAGCGTTGAATTTATAAAGAACATACCCTATTTAACAGCATATTTAAACAAACAAATTAAAGAGGAAAAAAAATGAAAAGATTACAATTAAAGCGTGTAGCGAAAAAAGAAACCTACACAATCGGGAAGCTCTATGTAGACGGTAAGTATTTTTGCGATACTATCGAAGACAAAGTACGAGACTTACCCAAAGAGGCAAAGATAGCAGGCAAAACAGCTATACCGGCGGGAACTTATCAAATCATAGTCAACCAATCGCCTAGGTTTAAAAGGTTGCTCCCTAGGCTGCTTGCTGTACCCTATTTCGACGGTGTGCTAATCCACCGAGGTAACACGGCCGAAGATAGCTCGGGGTGTATCATCCTAGGAGAGAACAAAGTAGTAGGCAAGGTTATTAACTCGACAGGCTACGAGTTAAGATTAGTAGGATTATTACGTGGAGAAAAAAACATTATAATAGAAATAATATGAGAGAGATAGACCCTAGGGAGGAATTTAAGGTTAACGTGATTTTTTGGATAATCACTTCTATCTGTGTATTAGTCATGTGTATGCTTATGTCTTGTAAGACGCAGTACGTGCCCGTAGAAAAGATTAAGACGGAATATGTAGACCATTTTAAGCACGATAGTATTAACGTCCATGACAGCGTTATAGTTCGTCTAAAAGGCGATACTGTATGGTTGGAGAAATGGCACACGAAGTATCAAAGTAAATTAGTACATGATAGTATTAATGTAATAGATAGCATACCCATCCCGTATGAAGTGGAGAAAAAAGTATATGTAGATAAAGAGTTGAATTGGTGGCAGCAAACAATCATGATATTAGGATATATATTAATGATGTTAGGTTTGCTTAAAGGTGCATTTTGGTTGCTTAAAAAGAAATTAAAGTAGTATCTTTGTTTTGTAGAAGTTTCGCTTAAAAGAGGGCATCAATCGTAAAAGGTTGGTGCTCTCTTTATTATAAGTTACTTATATGTAGTGATATGTTTTCTAACATAAAAAATAAATGTGAATTTATTTGTAGTGAATCACAATAATCACTATCTTTACATCATAATAATAAAGCAAGTGAGACACACTTAAAACTGTATAAGATTATGTTAGTAGCAAGATTTTCAGATAACATAGAAGAAGACATTAAAAGAGGATGGTCTTCTTGGATGACACCAAATCTTGGTGGCACTCGCAAAGATTGCAAAGAAGACATAAGGGATGGTTTTGCAAACGGAGAAATCCGTGAATTTCCCGAACATCGTGGATGTTTTGGCATAGTCCATCACGAAGGACTAAGTTGCTACCGTCTCGAATCAGATACAGTAGAAGAAGCCATCGAAGAGATTAGAGAATCTTGCAAGGACGGTAGCGGATTTGGATATGCTACCGTTGGCGAAGTTAGGCTTCTTAAAACCATATCGGCGAAAGAGATGGAATCTCTAAGAGACTTGCATATATTAGATGTAGAAGACATCGTATCAGAATGTTAACTTAACGCTGCGCTACCGGCAACACGGGCGAACGATATGAAAACATATTGCATTAAACTTGAGTTTCAGTGTCCTTATATAGCACAAAGAAATGGCGGTAATAAAACGTTATATAGTGGATTGTCTTTAAAAGTAGCTTACGAAAAGCTGCTAGAGTTGTATAATGAGAAATACGACTGCGAACGTCCAACGGCTGCCAATTGGGGATTAGCTGTTATACAGTCTAAGACCCAATCGTTCGGTGCGTCCCCGACGTTAAAAAACAAGACCCGATTTTTTGATTGGGACAGTAGAATTTATGCGATTGAGTTAGACGATGAAAATAACGAAGATTAGTCTTAAAGCGGGTATATACGCTCATATATGCCCGCTTTGCGGTGAAATAAAAGCTTCGGGTAGCGATATATGTTCGTTACCCGAGTTTTCTATTTGTGACTGCGACCGTAACGGCAACAAGCAAGAAGTCTACGAACTATTCGAACGTGCTGGCGAAAAGTGGATAAGGAGGAATAAATTCCCTAGATTTATCGGTCGAATAACATTCGGTGCATTGTCCGATATAGATGACGTTGAAGTCCTTGATGAATGTACGGATTTAGAACTCGCAAAATCAATGCGAAAAGCGGGTGAGTTTTTGAATAAAAAAAAAGGAAATGTTAACTAAAGAAGAAGAAAGCATTATTTGCAAACAATATGCAGATAATCGAAAACTAAAACAAATAGCCTCCGACACAGAGGTATCTGAATCAACCGTGATGGCTGTATTACGCAGAAATGAAGTACAATTAAGATGCGGAAAACGAATTACAAAAGAGCAAGAGGAACAAGTCGTGTCACTCTATAATCAAGAGTATACAATTACATCTATCATGCTTAAAAGCGGAGTAAAATCGGAGCAAACGATATACCGTATCTTGAGCGATGCAAAAATAACATTAAGAAGCAAAAAATAGACGGTAATGTTTGCTATTTAAAAACAAACAATTATCTTTGTGACATGTATAACGCTATGGAAGTAAAATGTGATTTGCTTTCAAATTAGTAATTTAGCAAATACTATCGTCAAATCGTTGACGTGGAAAGCACAAGCAGCAATGTTTGTGCTTTTTGTTTAAAACAAATAATATGGATAAACCAAAAATAGGAAGTCCTTGCGTAGGGTGCGGGTTATGTTGCCGCACACAGGTATGTATGAACGGAGCATATGTTATGAAGTTAGTCAAAGAACTAGGCGACACAGTGCCCGGTCCGTGCCCGGCTATCGTAGAAATTAATGGCAAGGTGCAGTGCGGAATCTTGATAAATCCCAAAAAATATATCAAGACGAAAAAATATCCTGAGAAAGTTCTTCGGAAGTACTTTGCTTTCCTTATAGGAGCTGGTAACGGGTGCGATGAACTTGGGTTTGGATATAATCCCGAAGAAGAGAGTAGATTATCCGAGTTACTCGATGCAATTACTAGTAATCCTGATTTTGACAAAAAGATGAAGATTGCTGTACGTGTCATACACGGATATGAATAAACATCTTGAGCGATGCGGGAGTTAAAAGAAGAAGAAATACTAATATTACCTATTTGTAGATGCCATCGCAAATCATTAGGTCATCTCATTATTTTATTAATGTTAATAAATGTTTTATATGTTCATTTTTGAACATCTTTTTGCGCATAGTTTAGCTATTTTTCGATGTTTTTAGTACTATTTGTTCAAAAATGAACACTATCGGTGCTTTCTTCTATTTCAGCTTTTCCTCGAGCGAATCAAAAGCTTCATCAACTTCTTTTTGCAGAATCTTTGCGTAAATCTGTGTCGTTTGGATGTTAGAGTGCGCAAGCATCTTAGATACCGTTTCAATTCTTATGCCTTGCGACAATGCCCACGTAGCGAATGTATGACGTGCCATGTGCGAGGTTAACTGTTTACTTATACCGGCATAAGATGAAAGTACTTTGAGCCTTAAATTATATTGTTGATTAGTGATGACAGGCAATTTCATATCATGCTTCTTGAGGATTGCCATTGCCGGAGACAATATTTGTATTTTGTACGAGCTACCCGTTTTTTGCCTAACGTCCTCGATAAATGATTTTCCATCTCTAAAAACTACGTCGGTTTCCCAATTGAATTTAGCTAAATCAGCATAAGCAAGTCCGGTATAGCAGCAAAACACAAAACAATCTCTTACGTTTGATATTGATTTGTCTAACATCTCTACATTCTCTATTTTAGCGAGTTCTTCGGCTTCTAAATACTTCCTTGATATACTTTCGCCTCTAGGGATAGAAAATATATTGATGATAATTCTTTTACCTTGTTCTTAACGTAATCGTCCCACAACTTTATATTCTTTAAGGTAACGTCTGAAAAAGATTGTATAAGTCCGAATTCGATAAGAGAACGAAGCATACCCATGTGCTTTTTCTTAGTAATCGAAGATACGTGTCTCTCTCCTATCCTATTTTCTACAAAAGTGATAAACGATTCGGGGTTATCAACTTGAATAAGCATTTTATCTAACTTTTCAAAAGAAAACACGTCTCCATTTTTGTATAGATTATTAACCCACTCCCTAATATTGTTTACCGTGATGTTAATTTGGTCGTTCAGCTCCATAGCATCCGAGCGCATACACACCATACATTTGTCTCTGAATTGGTCGGAATACACTTTTATTCCCGTACCTATCCATTTTCGTTTGCCATCATGAGACACTTCAATTTGGATAAGACCTTTTTTTTCTTTGGTTGCTACCTTTTTTCTGTCAAATACAACCTTTAACGTTGGGTACTTCATAACTTTTTGTTTTTGGTATCATCGATGGTATCATACGGGTACAAACAAACGACCTTAAACGACCTTAAACGACCTTAAACGGCTATTGCAAAATGCAAATATAGCACATATAGCGGCTTATTTAAGTCTAGTTTCATAATGTAAACAATTGATATACAATAGAATAGGCGGAGATAATACCCCCGCCTATTTGTGCACCCTCAGGGGCTCGAACCCTAGACCCATTGATTAAGAGTCAATTGCTCTACCTGCTGAGCTAAAAGTGCATAATATCAAAAAAAAAAGAACGGGACAACGTCGTCGCATTTAATTCGAGTGCAAAGGTAGTTCTTTATTTGAAAAGCCCAAATATAAAGAGTATAATTTCCACCTACAAACTAATTTAAAAAGTCTTATAGCTTGCTTCCGTACATTTTCTCGTAGTATTTTTGATAGTCTCCGCTTGTTACCTCTTCTACCCATCCTTGGTTTTCGAGATACCATTGTATTGTTTTCACAATTCCGACTTCGAATTTTGTTTCGGGATACCAACCCAATTCTTTGGTTATTTTAGAGGGATCTATAGCATAACGTTGATCGTGTCCTAAACGGTCTTTTACATACGTGATAAGTGAATCATTTATCCAGTCAATGCTTATTTCTTGCTTGTTATTGTATTCTTTCTTTTTCAACACTTCGCGATATTCGGGATGTTCAGTCATCATACGACGAATAGTGGCAATAGTTAGTTTCACAATCTCAATATTCTGCTTTTCGTTGTGTCCTCCCACATTATAAACTTCTCCTACCCTTCCTTGACGAAGCACTAAGTCGATAGCTTTGCAATGGTCTTCCACATACAACCAATCGCGTACATTCTTTCCATCTCCATAGACCGGCAAATGTTTTCCTTCAAGTATATTTCTTATAATAAGCGGAATCAGCTTTTCAGGAAAATGAAAAGGTCCGTAGTTATTGGAACAACGAGTGATGCTCACCGGCATCTTATAAGTGTCGAAGTAAGCTTTCACAAACATATCGGCACTCGTTTTAGAAGCACTATATGGACTGTGAGGGCAGAGAGGAGTAGTTTCGTGGAAAAAGCCTTCCGCACCTAAACTACCGTAAACTTCATCGGTGGAAACTTGATGAAAACGTACGCCTTCTCTCCAAGTGGGATAACCATTTTCATCTTTCCCCGTAACCCAACAACGGCGAGCAGCATCGAGCAAGTTTTGAGTACCCAAAATATTAGTCATCAAAAACAGCTGCGGATTCTCTATACTCCGGTCTACATGACTTTCGGCGGCAAAATTCACTACATAATCAAACTGATATTCTGCAAATATTTTATCAGCCAACGCTTTATCACATATATCTCCCTTTACGAACTCACAACGAGTATGATCAATATCGGCAGCAATCGTTCCTAAATTTCCGGCATACGTAAGTAAATCGAGTACAACTACTTTGATGTCGTCGTACTTCTCCAATATATATTTTAAATAATTTGCTCCAATAAATCCGGCAGCACCGGTTACTAAATAAGTTTTCATGTCATTCTATATTTATTTCGCCAATTCCATTAAGTATTGACCATATTCTGTTTTCTCTAAATGTTTACCTAAATTCATCAGCTGCTTTGCGTTTATCCATCCATTACGCCACGCAATTTCTTCGATACAACTCACATAAAATCCTTGACGATTCTGTATGGTAGCCACAAAGTTAGAAGCTTCGAGCAAACTATCGCAATTACCGGTATCTAACCATGCGAAACCTCGTCCAAAAAGTTCCACTTTCAAAGTTCCCTCTTCTAAATAAAGCTTATTTAAGTCCGTTATCTCGTATTCGCCACGAGCCGAAGGCTTCAGTGCCGCTGCTTTTTCTGTCACCGTAGCATCATAAAAATATAATCCCGGCACTGCATAATTACTTTTAGGCACAGTAGGCTTTTCTTCCAACGAAACAACCGTTCCCTCTTCATTAAATTCAGCCACGCCGTAAGCACGAGGGTCTTTTACATAGTAACCAAAGATACAAGCACCCTTTTGAATGGTAGCGGCTCGTTTTAACATAGCCGAGAATCCCTGACCATAAAACATATTGTCACCAAGGATTAAGCAACCCGCCTCATTGGCTAAGAAATCAGTTCCCAACACAAATGCTTGAGCTAGTCCGTTCGGCTTTTCTTGAACTTTATACACGAACTTCATTCCCAACGATTCCCCATTGCCTAAAAGTTCCTCGAACATTGGCAAATCTCGCGGAGTAGAAATTATCAAAACTTCACGAATGCCTGCCAACATTAACGTAGACAAAGGATAATATATCATCGGTTTGTCATAAACCGGCATTATCTGTTTAGAAATAGCTTTCGATAGTGGATAAAGACGAGTAGCACTTCCTCCCGCTAAAATAATTCCTTTCATAAGATCTATTTAATTTTGAATTCTAAAAACATAATATAGTATACAAATAACGTTATTATTATTTAGACAACAAAACTTTGACAATCAAAAGTATCGAAATCTATCATCCGACATTTTTATATTTTTTTAAAAAATTCCGATACAAAGTGAAGAGCTTTACCATAACGCTCCTGATTTAATTCTGAGAGTGGATAGTCCTTTGCCGGAAGAATGGGAATTATCTGCACAGGAAAATTCTTTGAATCGTAAACATTTCCACAAATAGTTGCAAATGCCTTTCCACCAACCGGTTGATAATAAGGGGTAATACACTCAACACCTGTACGGCGAGGCTCGGCAGCTGCAATAAATTCCGGGTCGCTAGTATAGAAACCTAACTTCTGCAACCAATAATTTGTTTGCAACGACATTGCTAACACATATTTTATGGTAGGATTTTGCGAAAGTATCCATTCGATATGGTCTAATCCTTTCACTGCCTTAGCTTCGGGAATAAGTACCCTCTTGCCTTTTGGAGCAGGCTCTACATCATCGTTACAAAGATTAGTAAAGTACATTTCGTCGGCATCAATCTTATTGTCTGTCAATTCTATAAGATATTTAAAAAGATTTTGCGACTCCACATTGCGGCTACGTTCTCCATGATCTATCGGGAAAGGGCGAAAATAGTAGTCAGCAAACATGACAACTTCGGGCACTTTACCCGACCATTGAAGATTAGAGTCCTCTCCTATTATTAATACCTTGGCACTTGCTATTGGTTTCCAGTCTTTTGCTCTCATTGGATATAAATATTTTATTGAATGGGGACAAATGTACGCTTTCTCTTTGGACTATTTGTTAAATAGATATGTTTATGATAAAAAAAGAGCTTATATTTGCGGTAGATTTTAAAAAGAGTAGTTATGAATCATAAAATATCTCCTTCGTTACTATCTGCTAACTTTGCCAACTTATCGGCCGACATCGAAATGCTTAATCGCAGTGAAGCCGATTGGTTACATATCGACATCATGGACGGAGTATTTGTACCCAATATCTCATTTGGTTTTCCTGTACTCAAATATGTAGCAGAGCTAACACAGAAGCCATTGGATGTACATTTGATGATAGTTAATCCGGAGAAATTCATCTCCGAAGTAAAAGCTTTGGGAGCTTTAGTAATGAACGTTCATTACGAAGCTTGTCCTCATCTTCATCGGGTAGTTCAACAAATAAAAGAAGCAGGAATGCATCCGGCAGTTACTCTCAACCCTGCTACTCCGGTAGCTATGTTGACCGATATCATCAATGACGTAGACATGGTACTCCTTATGAGCGTTAATCCGGGATTCGGCGGACAGAAATTTATTGAGCATACGCTACAAAAGGTTAAAGAATTGCGTACTCTCATTGACAATAGCGGTTCGCACGCACTCATAGAGGTAGATGGCGGAGTGAACATGACTACAGGCGCGCAACTTATTGCTTCCGGAGCAGATGTATTAGTAGCCGGAAACGCAATATTCGGTGCTGCTAATCCCACAGAAATGATTCATCAACTAAAGGAGCTCTAAAGCTGCAAGGTGCGGCAACCGGACTCTTTCCACAAATATCCCTTCCTCCGGTTCGTTGTTCCGCTGATACTTGGAATATACTTGTGTGATTCGTTCTTTTACGAAGCACAATGGGGGAATATTGTTACAGGCATTTCGTTTACGCTTGGCTTACTTTTCCTTATACTCCCTCGCTACCTCCATTCCTATCCGTGCCGTTGGTTATTTGGAGCGGGAACATTTAGTTTACTTTTCTGTGTAGGAGTATTGCTTACTAATCATTCCCTATCTAAGGTGCATCATGAGTGGGAGAACACAAAAACCGTATATGCAGCTACGCTGATTAAGTCTCCTCAAGAAAAAGCTAATAGCATTTTGTGTACGGTAAAACTTACAAATACGCAAGATTCCACAGGTATTCGCCCTATTCAACAGACTATTTTACTTTATCTTCCCAAAGATTCAGCAATTCAAACCTTAAGTTGTGGCAATCGCTTTTTAGTCTATACTCAAGTGTCCGCCCCTCACAACAATGGGAATCCTAATGAATTTGATTATGCGACCTACCTTTATAGAAAGGGAATTAGCGGTACCGCCTATGCTCGCAATTGGCAATTAACATCTTCTGAAAAAGAGTTTAGCTTACGACAAACAGCTGCTGAATATCGAGAAAACTTGTTAAAGCTCTACCATCGCCTAGGTTTCAACGGAGATGAATTTGCTGTTCTTTCTGCCCTCACCCTCGGTTACAAAGATGAATTGAGTGAAGAAATTCAAGAAGCCTATTCCGTAGCGGGCGTCAGCCATGTATTAGCACTGTCCGGGCTCCATATCGGTTTGTTATATCTTTTATTGGATTTTTTTCTTCGCAAAGCAGATAAGCGAAAGCCATCCCGCATCATCAAGCAATTATTTCTCATCGCTTGTTTGTGGTCATTCGCTTTTATCACCGGGTTATCTCCTTCTGTGGTACGTTCTGTTACCATGTTCTCGTTAGTATCCCTTTCCCGCATGAGTGGCAACCGCCCTGTTACCCTCAACACATTAGGAATAGCAGCATTCATTATGATGCTTTATAATCCTTTTTATCTCTACGACGTCAGTTTTCAGCTTTCGTTTGTAGCCGTGGCCGCCATTGTAATCATCCAACCATGGTTATATGCTAAAGTGAGTGTGCGTCAACATTTATGGGTATATCTGTGGGGATTGATTACCGTATCTATTGCCGCACAAATAGGAACTGCACCTTTAGTTCTCTACTATTTTTCTCGCTATTCAGTTCACTTCTTACTCACTAACATAGTAGTTATTCCAATGGTTACCATCATCCTGTATGTAGCAATAGGAATGCTCTTATTTTCTTTTTGGTCTACTATCCAACTACTTATCGCATCATTGCTGAAATTTCTTATTCACTATTTAAACTCTTTTACCACCTTTATGGAACAGCTTCCCGCTTCCTCCATTGATAACATAACTGTCAGTTCACTAGATGTGGTTCTATTTTATCTCTGTCTTACTTTTGGAGCTTACTACCTAACAAAGAAAAGTCACAAAGCCTTATTGTCTTGCCTGATGTGCATCTTTATTATTTGCGGCACTCACGTTTACAATTTATGGCAAACAAGCGATGAACCTTACATCCTTATCTATAATGCCCCAAACTGTCCTTCAATACACTTCGTGCAATCCCGAAAAGAATCTTATTTGGCTTCATCAGAACAAGATAGCGTGATGGAGCGACTTAAATATGCCACCGAAAGATTTTGGAATAAAGAAAAGTTAGCCTCACCCCTATTGTTACCAGCCGAATACAATCGTTGCGGAATATGGAAGCATGGAGGTATCATTCGCTTTCACGAACAGACAGTATGCATGGTTACCGATGATTGTTGGAAATACAAAGAAGCCACTTATCCCTTGACTGTTGATTATTTATACATAAGCAAAGGATATAAAGGACGAATTTCCTATCTTACCAAACTCTTCAACGTAAAGAAAGTAGTACTCGACTCGTCTCTGAGTTCCTATCGTTTATCCGCATTAAAAGCCGAATGTAATTCATTGGCGATGGACTTTATCTCTATTTCCGAAAAAGGTTCTCTGTTAATCCGCCTTTAAGTGCAAATTAATTAGTAATTTTGCATCGTAATCAAGATTAATAATATGTTGACAAAAGTTATAGAGCAGTCGAAGATAGAGCATTTTGCCAAGTGGTTAGAGAGAGCAGACAAGATAGTAATCGTAACTCATGTATCGCCGGATGGAGATGCTATCGGTTCAGCTTTAGGTCTTTATCATTTTCTGGACTCACAAGATAAGACAGTAAACGTGATAGTTCCCAATGCTTTTCCCTCCTTTTTGAAGTGGATGCCGGGTGCTAAAGATATCTTACAGTACGATAGATATACCGAATTTGCTAATAGATTGATTGACGAAGCCGACATTATCTGCTGCTTAGATTTTAACGGTCTTAAGCGCATTGATACCGTAGAAGCTTCCGTAGCAGCCTCCAAAGGACGAAAGATAATGATAGATCATCACCCATCGCCCGAAAATTTCTGTGCAATTACTATCTCTCATCCCGAAATCTCTTCTACTTCCGAACTCGTTTTCCGTCTGTTATGTAGAATGGGAAACTTCGAAGATATCAGTAAAGAAGGTGCGGAATGTATCTACACAGGGATGATGACAGATACCGGAGGATTCACTTACAACTCTAACAGCCGCGAAATATATTTCATTATTAGCGAGTTATTATCCAAAGGTATTGATAAAGACGAAATATATAGAAAAGTATATAACACCTACTCCGAAAGTCGATTAAGACTAATGGGCTATGTGTTGAATACTAAAATGCGTGTCTATCCGGAATATCACGCAGCCATGATTTCGCTCACCAAAGAAGAGCAATCTAAATTTGAATATTCCAAAGGCGATACAGAAGGATTTGTAAATATACCCCTATCTATCAAAGATATATGCTTTTCCATCTTCCTCCGTGAAGATACAGAGAAGCCGATGATTAAAATATCATTACGTTCGTCCGGCAACTTTCCTTGTAACAAAGTGGCGGCTGAATATTTCAACGGAGGAGGACACTTAAATGCCTCCGGTGGTGAATTTATGGGTACTATGCACCAAGCAATAGAACTGTTTGAACAAGCATTAGCCAAGTATCAGCCCTTATTAACAGCCCAAAAATAGTTATTTAAGCATAATTGCACCTAATGTTTGTGCTAATTATATACCTATTTATTACTTTTGTCTCCAAATAGATTTATAACCATATATGAAGAAGCTTAGTTTATTATTTCTTTCCCTACTCACCGTAGGACTCTCTTTGCAAAGTTGCGACGATTACGTCACGTATGCCGAACAACTCAAAGCAGAGAAAGATGCTATTAAAAGATTTATCAGTGTAAATAACATTAATGTTATAAGCACCGACCAATTTTTTAATCAAGACAGCACTACTAACATAGAAAAGAACGAATATGTTCTCTTTGCCGACAATGGTGTATATATGCAAATTATTAAGCAAGGAGATGAAAGAAAAGCCGAATCGAACGATGAAATTTTAGCTCGTACCCTAGAAGTATTAATTGCTTCGGGAGATACTACGGTCTATACTTTTCCTTTAACCCACGACACATTTAGATACACTTCTAACAGTTATCAAGTTTTAGGACAATTTATTGATTATGTCCGAGGTGGAATGTACAGTGCTTACGGTACACAAGTACCTGCCGGATGGCTAGTACCACTTTCTTATGTAAAACTAGGAAGTAGCGTATCTACCCGTGCAGAAGTTAAGTTAATAGTACCCTCAAAGATGGGACAAGCCAGCGCACTCGAAAAAGTTTATCCTTGTTTCTATCGGCTCACTTATCAACTACCTAAGAATTAATCTATAAAGCTAAGATACTTATGACACTAATCAAATCAATTTCCGGTATTCGTGGAACGATAGGCGGACATGCCGGTGAAGGTCTAAATCCTTTAGACATTGTAAAGTTCACTTCTGCTTACGCTACTTTGATACGCAAAACTTGCCAATCAAAAAGTAACAAGATTGTAGTGGGACGAGATGCTCGCATCTCCGGAGAAATGGTAAAGAATGTAGTATGTGGTACTCTTATGGGCATGGGCTACGATGTAGTAAACATTGGTTTAGCTTCCACTCCTACCACTGAACTTGCGGTAACAATGGAAAGTGCTTGCGGAGGTATCATCCTCACAGCTAGCCACAATCCTAAACAATGGAATGCTTTGAAGTTACTCAACGAGTATGGTGAATTTCTTAATGCAGCCGAAGGTCAAGAGGTACTTCGTATAGCCGAAGCGGAAGCTTTTGAATTTGCCGAAGTAGACAAATTGGGTTCTTATAGAGAAGATAACACCTACGATCGCAAACATATTGATAGTGTGTTAGCTTTAAAGTTGGTAGACGTAGAAGCTATAAAAAAAGCAGACTTTCGCGTTGCCATTGATTGTGTGAACTCTGTCGGAGGTATTATCCTTCCTCAATTACTAGAACGTTTAGGAGTAAAGCACGTAGAAAAACTTTATTGCGAACCTACCGGCAACTTCCAACATAATCCGGAACCTTTGGAAAAGAACTTGAGCGACATCATGAACTTGATGAAAGGTGGGAAAGCAGATGTAGCTTTCGTTGTAGACCCTGATGTAGACCGTTTGGCTATGATTTGCGAAGATGGAAAGATGTATGGTGAAGAATACACTTTAGTAAGCGTAGCCGATTATGTGCTAAAACATACTCCGGGCAACACTTGCTCTAACCTAAGTTCTACTCGTGCACTAAGAGACGTAACCCGTAAATATGGTAAAGAATATAATGCTTCGGCTGTAGGTGAAGTGAACGTAGTTACCAAAATGAAAGCCACCCATGCAGTTATCGGAGGCGAAGGCAATGGTGGAGTTATCTACCCTGAAAGTCATTACGGACGCGATGCTTTAGTAGGAATTGCTCTTTTCCTTAGCCATCTGGCTCACGAAGGAAAGAAAACAAGCGAACTTCGTGCTTCTTACCCACCCTATTTCATTGCAAAGAATCGCATAGACTTGACTCCCGAAACGGATGTTGACGCTATCCTTGCTAAAGTAAAAGAGTTATATAAGAATGAAGAAATTAACGATATCGATGGTGTAAAGATTGACTTCCCCGACAAATGGGTTCATTTGCGCAAAAGCAATACCGAAGCTATCATTCGAGTATATTCAGAAGCTGCCACTATGGAAGCAGCCGAGAAAATAGGACAAGACATCATGGACGTAATCAACAGTTTAGCTAAATAAGTGAACTAATATGTACGGTAAAATAAAAGAATATCTATCATCTACTCTCAGCGAAATTAAAGAGGCAGGATTATATAAGAACGAACGCCTTATCGAAAGTGCGCAGCAAGCTGCTATCACGGTGAAAGGAAAAGAAGTACTTAACTTTTGCGCAAACAACTACTTAGGACTTTCTAACCACCCAAGACTTATTGAGGGTGCGAAGAAGATGATGGATAGACGTGGTTACGGAATGTCGTCGGTACGTTTTATTTGTGGTACGCAAGATATTCATAAAGAATTGGAAGCTGCTATCTCCGACTATTTCCAGACAGAAGATACCATTCTTTACGCTGCTTGCTTTGATGCCAACGGTGGGATATTCGAGCCTCTATTGACAGAAGAAGACGCTATTATTTCCGATTCGCTGAATCATGCTTCCATCATTGATGGGGTGCGCCTCTGCAAAGCTAAACGCTATCGTTACGCTAATGCGGATATGGCAGATTTAGAAAAGCAACTGCAAGAAGCACAAGCACAACGCTTTCGCATCGTAGTTACCGATGGAGTGTTTTCGATGGATGGTAACGTAGCACCAATGGACAAGATTTGCAGTTTAGCGGAGAAGTACGATGCCATGGTAATGGTAGATGAATGTCACTCTGCCGGTGTTGTTGGCAAAACGGGACATGGAGTAAACGAACAATTCAACACCTACGGACATATTGATATCATGACCGGCACGCTAGGCAAAGCTTTTGGTGGCGCGATAGGAGGTTTCACCACAGGACGCAAAGAGATTATCGAATTGCTGCGACAACGTTCACGCCCCTATTTATTTTCCAACTCCGTTCCCCCTTCGGTGGTAGGCGCAAGTTTGGAAACATTCAAGATGCTTAAAGAAAGCAATGCTCTCCACGACAAATTAGTAGAGAACGTTACCTACTTTCGCGAGAAAATGCTAGCAGCAGGTTTCGACATCAAGCCAACACAAAGTGCCATCTGTGCAGTGATGCTCTATGATGCCAAACTATCTCAGATATATGCAGCTAAATTATTGGAAGAGGGTATTTATGTAACCGGGTTCTATTATCCGGTAGTGCCTAAAGACCAAGCACGCATACGTGTTCAACTTTCTGCCGGACACGATAGATCACATTTAGATAAATGTATTGAAGCATTCATTAAGGTAGGCAAAGAGCTGGGTGTGCTGACAAAATAAAAAAAGATAATAACAACAAGATTAAGATAGATATGATAGCTAAGATTAAACAGCTTCTCGAAGAAGTTGATGCTTTAAAAGCAAACAACGCCGAAGAACTCGAAGCTCTCCGCATTAAGTATTTAAGCAAAAAAGGGGCAATCAATGATTTAATGGCTGATTTCCGCAACGTTGCCGCAGAGCAAAAGAAGGAAGTGGGCATGATGTTGAATGAATTGAAGACAAAAGCTCAAGAACGTATTTCCTTGCTTAAAGAAACTTTTGAGAATCAAGATAACGGAGCAAGCGATATAGACTTAACCCGCTCGGCATATCCTGTTGAATTAGGAACACGCCATCCGCTGTCTATCGTAAAAAATGAAATTATCGACATCTTCGGACGTTTAGGTTTCAGTATTGCCGAAGGTCCCGAAATAGAAGACGATTGGCACGTGTTCTCCGCACTTAACTTTGCCGAAGACCATCCGGCTAGAGATATGCAAGATACTTTCTTCATAGAATCGCATCCCGACATATTACTTCGTACCCATACTTCATCGGTACAGACGCGAGTGATGGAAACATCGCAGCCTCCTATCCGCATTATTTGTCCGGGACGAGTCTATCGCAACGAAGCTATCAGCTATCGAGCTCACTGTTTCTTTCATCAGGTAGAAGCTTTATATATTGACAAAGATGTATCTTTTACTGACTTAAAACAGGTATTGCTACTTTTCGCTAAAGAGATGTTCGGAGCAGACACTAAGATTCGTCTTCGTCCTTCGTATTTCCCCTTTACCGAACCTTCTGCCGAAATGGATATTTCTTGTAACATCTGCGGCGGCAAAGGCTGTCCGTTCTGCAAGCATACCGGTTGGGTCGAAATTTTAGGTTGCGGAATGGTAGATCCAAACGTATTAGAAAGCAACGGCATTGATAGTAAAGTCTATTCGGGCTATGCCTTAGGAATGGGTGTAGAACGTATCACCAACTTAAAATACCAAGTAAAAGATCTCCGTATGTTCTCTGAAAATGATACTAGATTCCTAAAAGAATTTGAGTCGGCATACTAATATAATTGAAGACAGAGGGTTAAAACTCTCTGTCTTCTACTTTCAACCTCCCCAATATGACAAAAGACCGATTAATTTCACGTAACTATTGCTATATACTCTCTGCCAACTTTCTGTTATATTTCGGTTTCTATCTCTTAATGCCTGTCCTACCTTTCTATCTGACGGAAGTATTCCATACCGGAAATGCTACGGTAGGTATTGTTCTCTCCTGCTATACTATTGCCGCTCTCACCATCCGTCCCTTCTCCGGCTATCTACTAGATACCTTTTCACGCAAGCCGCTTTATCTATTTGCCTATTTCTTCTTCACGTGCGTCTTTGCAGGATACTTATTAGCAGGCACTTTGCTTATGTTTACCCTACTAAGAATCGTACATGGATTTACGTTCGGAACAGTAACAGTAGCCGGCAACACTGTGGTGATAGACATCACACCTTCTTCGCGCAGAGGCGAAGGATTAGGATATTACGGACTGACCAATAATACTGCCATGTCTGTTGGTCCAATGGTTGGTCTATTTCTTCACACTGCATATTCTTTCGATATCATCTTTCTTTGCTCATTAGTATCTTGCATACTAGGTTTCACCATGGCTTGTTTAGTCAAAAGTCCCATTAAACCTCCTATTAAGAAAGAACCTATTTCTTTAGATCGCTTCATCTTATTAAAAGGACTTCCGGCAGGATTCGATTTACTCCTACTCTCCATCCCTTATGGAATAACAAGCAACTATATAGCCATGTATGCTCTAGAAATAGGTATCACAGCAGAAGTCGGTTTCTTCTTTACCTTTATGGCTATAGGAATGGCAGTGTCGCGCATATTTTCCGGCAAGCAAGTAGATAAAGGGAACATCACCAAAACTATTTCGCTAGGGATGTATCTAGTTTGCTTCTGCTTCTTCGCTCTTTCTTCGTGTGCCTACTTGATGGCATGGAATGCCACTATTAGCACCTATATATTCTTTGGAGTAGCCCTCTTCTTAGGAATAGGTTTTGGTACTATGTTTCCGGCATTCAACACCCTATTCGTTAATCTCGCTCCCAATAGTCAACGAGGCACCGCAACATCCACTTATCTCACTTCGTGGGATGTCGGTATCGGAGCAGGAATGCTGATAGGTGGTTACATAGCGCAAATAAGTACATTCGATAATGCTTATCTCTTTGGTGCTTGCCTCACTGTTGTATCTACTCTATATTTCAACTTTAAAGTAGCTCCTCACTTCGAGAAGAATAAATTAAGATAAAAGATATTAACTAATGATTGCACAAAAATGAAAAGACAGGATTTATATAATCAAGTGATTGAGTATTTTCAAAAAGCAATGCCTATTGCTGAGACTGAGCTACATTATAGCAATCCTTTTGAGCTGTTAATTGCCGTTATTTTATCTGCACAATGTACCGATAAAAGAGTAAATATCATTACTCCTCCTCTATTTCACGATTACCCTACACCCGAAGCTTTGGCTGCAAGCACGCCCGAAGTTATTTTTGAATATATCCGTAGCGTATCTTACCCTAACAACAAAGCTAAACATTTGGTTGGGATGGCGCAGATATTGGTCAATAATTTCAATAGTGAAATGCCTTCTACGCTCGAAGAATTAATAACACTTCCCGGAGTAGGACGAAAGACGGCTAACGTAATTCAAGCTGTAGTATTCAACAAAGCAGCGATGGCGGTAGATACGCACGTGTTCCGGGTAAGTCATCGGATAGGATTAGTGCCCACTACTTGCACCACTCCTTTTGCCACCGAAAAAGAATTGATGAAACACATTCCGGGCAGCATTGTCCCCACTGCGCATCATTGGCTGATACTCCACGGACGCTACACTTGTCTAGCTCGTAAACCAAAATGTGATACTTGCGGATTGCAATTGCTATGTAAGTATTACAAAAAAGAGAACAAAGTCTCTTTTAGCTCTGCAAAAGACAATAAAGAGGCTATAATTAAATAAAAATAGTTACGGACAAAAGAAATATTTAATAACTTTGCAATCACTTTAAAGAAATAACCGAATACTTTTAAACAAAATAGAGAATTATGCAAACAATTGACAACTTTAACTTTGCCGGCAAAAAGGCATTCGTCAGAGTGGACTTCAACGTGCCATTGGACGAGAATTTCAACATTACAGACGATACTCGTATTCGTGCAGCACTTCCTACGCTAAAGAAGATATTGGCAGACGGTGGTAGCATTATCATTGGTTCACATCTTGGTCGTCCAAAAGGCGTTACAGATAAGTTTTCTTTGAATCATATCGCTGCTCATGTCTCTGAGTTAGTAGGTGCTCCTGTACAGTTTGCTGACGATTGTCAAAAAGCAGATGCACAAGCTGCCGCTTTGAAACCGGGTGAAGTGCTATTATTAGAGAATCTTCGCTTCTACGCAGAAGAAGAAGGCAAACCAAGAGGATTGGCAGAAGACGCATCGGACGAAGAAAAAGCAACTGCTAAGAAAGCCGTTAAAGAAAGCCAGAAAACGTTCACCAAGCACTTAGCTTCGTATGCCGACTGCTACGTAAACGATGCTTTTGGAACTGCTCACCGTGCACACGCTTCAACAGCTCTTATCGCTAAATATTTCGATACCGATAGCAAGATGTTTGGCTATTTGATGGAAAAAGAAGTTAAGGCTGTAGAAAAAATATTGAAGGACATCAACCGTCCGTTCACTGCCATTATGGGTGGTTCTAAGGTTTCTTCTAAAATAGAAATCATCGAAAACCTACTCAATAAAGTAGACAACCTCATCATTGCAGGGGGTATGACTTATACTTTCACCAAAGCATTAGGTGGAAAGATTGGATTATCCATTTGCGAAGACGACAAATTAGATTTAGCCCTTGACCTTATCAATAAAGCAAAAGAAAAAGGCGTAAACCTTGTATTAGCAGTAGATGCCAAGATTGGTGACGACTTCTCTAACGACTGCCACACTCAATTTGTTCCGGTAAACGAAATTCCGGACGGCTGGGAAGGTCTTGACATTGGTCCTAAGACAGAAAAGATTTTTGCGGAAGTAATCAAAAACTCTAAGACTATCCTTTGGAACGGTCCTACCGGAGTATTTGAATTTGAGAACTTCACCTCAGGCTCTCGTGCAGTGGGCGAAGCAATTGTAGAAGCAACCAAGAACGGAGCATTCTCATTAGTAGGTGGTGGCGACTCCGTAGCTTGCGTAAACAAGTTTGGCTTAGCCGATGGCGTATCTTACGTTTCAACCGGAGGTGGCGCATTGCTCGAAGCAATCGAAGGGAAAACACTTCCCGGCATCGCAGCTATCAGCGAATAACTTCACTGATAATTAGTTATTTAAAGATGAGCTGTCTGATAAGTTTAGGCAGCTCATCTTCATATTATAATTATAAGGTTTTCTCACTAAGAGCCAAACGTATGTTTACGTTTTTGGAAACGTTTTTTTTAGTTTCTTATTTGAGTAACAAATACAATAACAGCTTATTTAAATGGCAGATAATTATTTAGAGAAACAATATGCCCAATATGAAGCAAAGAAAGCTGCTTGGGAAAAAGCTCGCAAGCTAGGTTTGATCAAAAAGGAGCCGGTATCTTCAATTCAACAAATTGTAAAATCGGACAAGGAAACGAATTCTACAAAAAAATAATATCAACTCAAACCTTCTATTTGTCCGTTAACAATGTCAATCTTTGTAGCTTGTGGCTCTTTAGGTAGTCCCGGCATCCGCATAATATCTCCGGCTATGGCTACAATCATTTCCGCACCATTGTTGATAATTATATCTTTGATATGAAGTTCAAAGTCTTTTGCCACTCCATAAGCAGCAGGATCGGCAGAGAATGAATATTGAGTCTTAGCGATGCAAACGGGATAGTCGGCAATTCCCATTTCTTCTATCAGTTTCAGCATTTTTTGAGAATTGCTGCTATAAGTCACTAGCTTTGCTCCATAAATAGTTTTCGCTACCTTTTCTATCTTCACCGGAATGGAATCTTTATCGTTGTACGTAAATCTCAATGAGCGGGAAGGTTTCTCTTCAATCGTCTTCACCACTAAATTAGCTAAGTCCACAGCTCCTTCTCCTCCTTGTGAGAAAGCATTGTTTACCGCAAAACCTACCCCTGCCCATTCACAATATTCGCGAATAAGCTGAATTTCCTCTTCCGTATCGGTATCATATTGATTAAATGCCACCACTACACTCTGTCTGAAACTATGCAAATTCTGTATGTGCTTGTCTAAATTCTTTAGTCCATTGCTTAATCCCTCTGCATCGGGTTCTTTTATTTTATCCACACTCACCCCTCCATGCATCTTCAAGCCTTGCGAAGTAGCCACTATCACTGTTAACTTTGGTTCTAATCCTGCTTTGCGACATTTTATATTAAAGAACTTTTCTGCTCCTAAATCCGCACCGAATCCTGCTTCTGTAACCACATAATCACCAAAAGTCATAGCCATCTTTGTTGCTAAAATAGAATTGCAACCGTGAGCAATATTAGCAAACGGACCACCGTGTACAAAAGCCGCCGTATGTTCGGTTGTCTGCACTAGATTGGGATGAATAGCCTCTTTCAATAATACAGTAATTGCACCCGCAACCCCTAAATCTTTTACGGTAAAAGGCTTGCCATCGTAAGTGAAGCCTAACAGAATATTCTCTATTCGTCGGCGAAGGTCTGCAAAGTCTTTTGATAGACATAAGATAGCCATTATTTCAGAAGCCGGAGTAATGTCGAAACCGGCTTCATGAGCTATCCCATTAACCTTTCCGCCTAATCCGACAACTACATTGCGTAGCGAACGGTCGTTCACATCGAGTACCCTCTTCCACAACACTTCTTTTAGTCCAAAGCCTTTCGATTGATTATAATACAGATAGTTATCAAGCAGAGCAGTAATCATATTATGTGCCGAAGTGATAGCATGAAAATCTCCCGTAAAGTGTAGGTTAATATTCTCCATTGGCAACACTTGCGCAAAGCCTCCTCCGGCAGCTCCTCCTTTCATCCCGAAACAAGGTCCAAGTGAAGGTTCACGAAGAGCCACAATTGCATTTTTCCCTATTTTATTTAATCCCAATGCTAATCCGATAGATACCGTAGTCTTACCGATGCCCGCTTTTGTAGGCGTGATAGCAGTAACAAGAATCAAATTGCTACGATGTACCTTTTCTTCATTAATCAGATATTCAGGTACTTTGGCAATATACCTACCATAGTTTTCGATGTGATCCATGGGTATTCCTGTCTTGCAAGCAACCTTCTTTATTTTTTCTAATTCAATGCTACGGGCTATTTCTATATCAGTCTTCATGTGGATATGGTTTTGGTACGCAAAGATAACAACAAGGACAC